>JAVWMQ010000008.1:0-47426 GCA_036637375.1 Anaerovoracaceae bacterium | reverse complement strand
ATATTAGACAGTTAGAACAAATAGTTACAATTGTTGATCAAAAGTCGATTTGCAAGGCGGCAAAGGAGCTTAATATGGCTCAGTCTACCTTGAGCACGTCTATTGGTAAGCTTGAAGACTATTTTGGAGAAAAGATTTTTATTAGAGACAAGAAGCAAATTATGCTTACTGATTTTGGCAGACAGGTTTATGAGGAAGCCTTGCTAATGTGTAAACAAGTAGATATACTTAAAAATGCAGCAAAAAATGATATAAAGAATAGAAAGACATTAGCTGTAAGTAATGGATACAGTTTACTTGCTAAAGATGTTTTTATTGAACTGTACCAAAGGTATAACCGTAAAGATGTTAAATTTATTATGAAAGACTGCTCTATGATGGAGTCTGCAAATAATGTGGTTACAGGGCAAAGTGAAATAGGTGTTGTTAGAATTGTTAAAAGCAACAGGGAAATATATATTAGACACCTAAAAAGTCAAGGCCTTGAATTTGTCAAGCTTGATGAAAAACAATTGTGTGCGGTTGTAGGTCCAAAGAATCTTTTTTATCGTGTAGAAAATGATTGGATTAAGCAAGAGGATTTAATTGATTATCCCCTAGCTGTTTTGCAAGATGAGAAAAGTGAATTTAGCATCAAAAAATATTTTACTGATCTAAATAGGCGAAAAGCCAACGTTGCAATTGGCAGTACAGAACATTTAATGCAAATGGTTAGGGAAACAGAAGCCTTTACCATAGATGTTCACAAGGAAAAAAGAATGGACAGTGAATGGTATAAGGATTTAAGATATCTAAAAATAGTAGAGCCTGTTTTGATGTGCGAATTTGGATATATCAAAAAGGAGGGTGTACCCCTTACAGAAATTTGTCAAGATTTTGTTGTAGGCATGACACTTAAAATAAATGAGTGGTGGAATAAATAAAAAAGAAATAGAACCTGCAGATTGGTTATCTCGGGTTCTATTTTTGGTTACTTCCACTTTTGGATTAAACGTTGAATTGCAAGTGGTATATTATCAATAGGAATTTGATTATAATAAAAAATCATAGAAGCACTGGCAGAACCCTCAGTTAAGGATTTACCTGGAATAACATTTAATCCAAGTTCCTTAGCTTCAAGGCTGAGCTTGTTAGGCGATTTAGGGCTTGAAACCTGGAGCAACATATTTATCCCACTTGAAGTGTTTAGGGGATGAATGAAGTCTTGACTATCACTTTCAAATTCATGCAAAACAAGGTGGAGCTTACTAGAATAAAGACGTCTAAGCTTTTTGATGCCAGTTTGATATTTGCCGTCTTTCATAAAAAGTGCTAGAGCTAGCTGTTCTGTTTTGGAACAGGTTTGAGAATAATTCCCTCTTATGCTAGCAAAAATATCTGCCATTTCTTCAGGTAATACCATATAACTGATTTTAATAGAGCTAAAGAGTGTTGATGAAAAAGAACCAAGGTATATGACAGTGTTCTTTGTATCAAGTCCTTGCAAGGATGGAACTGGTTTACCAAAGTATCTAAGTTCACTATCATAGTCATCTTCAATAATGTAACTATTATTTCTAGCTGCCCAGTCAATAAGCTGGTATCGTTTGGCGACAGGCATAACAGCGCCAGTTGGAAACTGATTAGAAGGATTTACATAAACAGCAGACTTGATATTGCCAGGTAGCTTGTCTATTAAAATTCCGTCTTTTTGAACAGGAACATGACTTATTGCAAAACCACGATCGGCAAAAATGTTAATTACAGGCAGATAACCAGGTTCCTCTACAGCCACGTTGTTTACATCTAATCTTTTTAAAATAGTAGATAGATGAGAAGTAATTTGCTGAGTTCCTGCGGCAATTACAATTTGTTCGGGGCGACATTTGACTCCTCGTGATTGGAAAACATATTTGCTTATTTCATATCTTAGAACTTCCTCGCCTTGAGGATCACTTTCAAATAGTAATAGATGGGAATAGTCTACAAAAACTTTATTAATACACTTTTTCCACTTTGCAAAATCAAAACACTCAAGATCATAAAACAAAGAGGGTTTGTCAAGTAGGTAGTTTTCCTCAAAGTGAGAGCTACTTGAAGAGGAGGAGTCCTTTGCATCGGATGGATAGTACATATGGTTAATGTAGTAACCAGATTGTGGCTTACTAAAAATATAGCCTTCAACAGAAAGCTGTGAATAGGCTAAATCAACAGTAGTTAGACTGACTCCAAGAGCATCAGACAGATTTCTCAAAGAAGGTAGTTTTTCGCCAGGTACAATTTCTTTTGTTAAAATTGCGTTTTTGATGTAGTCATATAGCTGTAAATACAGAGGTCTATGTGAATTTCCATCTAAATTTGGTAATAAAGCTTTCATAATAACTCCTAAACTGTATATATAAAAATAAATTAATTTGCATATTTTAATAATATCATTTACAAGGTATGATATCAATAGTAAAAAAAAGGAGAACAGACATGAATAACAAAACAACTACTTATAATTTAGTACTAACAGCATTAATGATGAGTTTGGTAATGGTAATGACTTATATCATTAGAATTCCAGTACCAGCAACACAAGGGTACATTCACCTAGGCGACTGTATGATATTCTTTTCAGTATTGCTTCTTGGATGGAAATGGGGAGCAGTGGCAGCTGGTGTTGGATCTGCTATGGCTGACTTGATAGCAGGCTATGCTCACTATGTTCCAATTACTTTTGTGGTAAAAGGTTTAATGGCAATTGCAATGGGAATTTGTATTGACAAGGCAGTTAAAAGTGGATTCACTGGTGGTAAGCTAAGAGCTATGGAAACATTAGGTATGGCAATTGCAGGAATCGTAATGTGTGCTGGATACTATACTGCTGAAAGTTTAATGTATGGAAGCTGGATTACACCTCTTGGCTCAATTCCTATGAATATGATTCAGTTTGGAGTCGGAATTGTACTTGCGACAGCTCTTGCAACAGCATTGTATAAGACACCAGCTAAATCAAAATTTGCATACAGGTTAAATGAAAGTAGATAGGGATATATCTAAAAATAATTAATATACCTAAAATACAAAAAAAGAACTTCCTTTGGTAGAATTTGAGAAACAAATCTATTAATAGGGAGTTCCTTTTTATTATTTAATCTTTAAGCAATCCTTTTTTGAGTATGTAGCTTGCAGCGAGAACTTCTTCACGAAGAAGGCTTCTACAAAAACCTTTAAGATAAATGCTTTTTTCTTGATTATCTCGCAAACTTTGGGCAATCAGAATGACTAGGGAAGAATGATTAATTTTTTCTTTTAAATTGGCAACAAACAGTGAAATGTTTGGTACAGCTAATTCTCCCGTTATTGTTCGAAGATGACCAGACTGTTTCTTTAGTGCTACTTGAGCATCTAGCACCCTTGGTTCTAGAGCAGCAAGGAGGCTTTCTTCGGTATAGATTGCTTTAGGTTCTAAACCAAAGTATTTAGCGCTTAATTCGCCACGAGCTAGATCCATAGCGGCTAGAGAGCCTTTTTCAAAAGTATAGTTAGTCCCATCATATTTACCGAATTTACGCATAGTTGCTAAATATCCCAAGGTTATATTGTTTTGTGCATTTTTAGGATCAAAATATAGGAAATTTCCAAGATCCCACACAGGTTCAATTAAAGTGAAGTCTACAGTGTCCTCTGCTCGTTTAAGATTATCAATATCAGTTACACCAATTGCTTTTAGGTTTACAGCAATAATCCTCTTTGCACCTTTATTAAGAGCCATTTCAATTGGCATGTTGTCGTAATATCCACCGTCAATATATTTCTGTCCATCAATATCTGTAGGCTTTGCAGCAGGGAAGCAAGAAGCACTTGCCATAATATATTTGTGAAGTTGCCCTTTAGGTATTTCATCAATGAACAGTTCCTCACCAGTTAAGCTTGGAAATTCAGTTACAACAAGACCGTAATCGATCTTTGAATTTCTAAATTCATCTTCATCAATATGTTTTTCAAAGAGGCTTTGCATTCTGCTGTTTGAAGCACCACCGTTTCTAAAAAATTCTTTTCCATAGGCTATAAGCTCATCTGCAGGCATACCAAGGATTTCTAAACTTTGTAGAGTTCCTTCTTTATTTATATCAAAAACAGCATCAGTTTCTAATTCTTTCCACAATGCTTCGGCTTTTTCATATTGATCAACAACAACCATAGCGCCATTGACAGCGCCAATGGATGTTCCGGTAACTATATCTATCTCAATTCCTAACTCTCTAAGAGCTTTCCAGACGCCTATTTCATAGCTTCCTCTAGCTCCGCCACCGCTTAATACTAGGGCGGTTTTGATATGTTCCATATTGTCCACTTCCTTTCAAATTACATATTCATATAATAACAATAATTGATTAAATAATCAATTAGTATGGTATAATATTATAACTGACACTTGAAAGGAGTTGATGATATGAATGAGAAACTGAAAGCCATAATAGAAGGCAGTGAACGAATTGTCTTTTTTGGTGGCGCAGGTGTTTCTACAGAGAGTAATATACCTGATTTTAGATCAGAAACAGGACTATATCAAGCGAAACAAAAGTATGGATTGTCACCTGAAAGAATGCTTTCCCATAGTTTTTTTATGAGTAATACAGAAACATTTTTTGATTACTATAAGGGGAATTTGATTTACAAGGAGGCAAAGCCAAACAAGGCCCATAGGGCTTTAGCGAAACTTGAAGAAGAAGGGAAACTGTTAGCTGTAGTTACACAAAATATAGACGGGCTTCATCAACTTGCAGGCAGCAAAAAGGTATTTGAGCTACATGGATCTGTGTTAAAAAACACATGCATGAAATGTGGCAAGCATTTCGATTTGGATTATGTTTTGGATGAAGGAAATTGCCATAACAAGGTTCCTAAATGTGATAATTGTGGTGGCATAGTTAAGCCAGATGTAGTGCTTTATGAAGAGCCATTAGACGAAGATGTCATTAATGGAGGAATAAATGCAATTGCCAATGCAGATACTTTGATTGTGGGAGGTACTTCTCTAGCTGTATACCCAGCAGCTGGATTGATTCAGTACTTTAGAGGCGATAATTTAGTTTTGATAAATAAAAGCAAAACTCCATATGATAACAAGGTTGATTTGGTAATTAACGAGGCAATAGGTGAAGTTTTGGGAGGAATTTTATGAATATATTGATTGCAAATGACGATGGTATTAAGGCAAGAGGGATACAAGAGCTGGTAACAGCAATGTCCCAAGTAGCAAATGTATATGTAGCAGCGCCACATATACAGAGAAGTGCGACAGGACATGGGATAACAATAAACGATTCAATGACGATGAAACCTGTAGAATTTAAGGATGCTAAGGGGGCACTTGAAATTACGGGAACACCAGCTGATTGTGTAAAACTTGGCATAGGATACTTTGAATCAAAGGGAATCAAAATTGATATGGTGTATGCAGGAATTAACGAAGGTGCAAATTTGGGTACGGATACTCTTTATTCAGGAACTGTTTCTGCTGCGATTGAAGGGAATATACTTGGTAAGCCAGCAGTAGCGGTTTCAGTGTGTAGCCATAAGCCAAAGCACTTTGAATATGCGTGTATGTTAGCGCAAAAAGCATTCAAAGAAGCAGCACTTAAACTAGACAGCAGAACAGTATTGAATATTAATACACCAAATAAACCAGCAGAGGAAATCAAAGGTGTGAAGTATGCAAGGTTAGGTAAAAGAGATTATGAAGGGTGGTTCAACCCAGTAAAAAACCACAAGGGAGAACTGGAGGTTGCTTACTCAGGTTATCCAAAGGAATATAATAGTGATGATTTAACTATAGATGTTATTGCCTTTGAACAGGGGTATGCTACAATCACGCCGCTTAAATATGACTTAACTAATCACTATCTAATCGAGGAAGTTGAATCGTGGGGTATAGACAAATGAAAAAGATGGAAATGTTCAAAAAGTTGGTAGTCGATAGGGAAGACACCATTGCTATAATGATAGATATGCAGGAAAAACTGTTACCTGTAATGCAAAATGCAAAAAAAATTGAGGAGACTGCTATAAAATTAACAAAGGGGCTAAAATTGTTGGAAATTCCGATTTTGGTGACACAACAGTACACTAAGGGGATTGGTGAAACCAAAGCTGAAATTGCAGAGGTGCTAGGTGAATTTACGCCAATAGAAAAGGATACTTTTAGTGCTATGAAAACAGATGAATTTGTTGCTGAACTAGAAGTTTATGATCAAACAACAGCAGTTGTATTCGGCATCGAAGCCCATATTTGCTTGGTTCAGACGGTTATGGACTTATTAAAAAATGGCTATGATGTATTTGTTGTAGCAGATGCGTGTAGCAGCAGAAGCCAGATGGATTATGAAACAAGTCTTAGGAGAATGGCTCAAGCTGGAGCATTTATAACAACATATGAATCAGTGCTTTATGAATTAATGGAAACGTCAAATGATCCGGAATTTAAGAAAATTTCAAAAATTGTAAAATAAAATGCGTTGAAATTTCAATGGTATAAAGGGTTTATTGTAACTGGAAAAAATAAGTGTTAAAAAATTAACAAAAATAGGGTTGAATATATTTGAAATTGATGTTATTATTGTCTCGTAGAGTTGGTTTATAGAAGCCAATTATTTCAAAGTGAGATTTATATAATTTATTTAATTAGTATTTTAAGGAGGAGAACATATCATGAGAGAAGTAGTAATTGTAAGTGCAGCTAGAACTCCAATCGGAAATTTTGGAGGATCACTAAAAGACGTACCAACAAGAAGACTTGGTGAAATTGCAGTTAGAGGAGCAATTGAAAGAGCTGGAATCAAACCAGAACAGATTGATGAAGTTATTCTTGGTTGTGTATTACAGGGTGGATTAGGACAGAACGTTGCTAGACAGATCGCTGTAGATGCTGGAATTCCAATCGAAGTACCAGCAATGACTTTAAATAAAGTTTGCGGATCAGGTCTAAGAGCGGTTTCACTTGCAGCACAGATTATCAAAGCAGGCGATGCAGATATTATCGTTGCAGGTGGTGCAGAAAGCATGTCACAAGCTGGATTTGCAGATATGAAATCAAGATGGGGCGCAAGAATGGGAGACTACAAAGTTGTTGACATGATGGTTAACGATGGTCTAACAGATGCTTTTAATAAATACCACATGGGAGTTACAGCTGAAAACATTTGTGATCAGTATGGACTAACTAGAGAAGAATTAGATGCTTTTTCAACAGCTTCTCAGCAGAAAGCTGAAGCAGCAGTTAAAGCTGGTAAATTTAAAGAAGAAATCGTTCCAGTTGAAATCCCACAGAGAAAGGGAGATCCAATTATCTTTGATACAGACGAATATCCTAAATTTGGAACAACACAGGAAAAAATGGCTAAGCTAAAACCTGCATTCATCAAAGAAGGTAGAGTAACAGCAGCAAACGCTTCTGGAATCAATGATGCTGGAGCAGCAGTAATCGTAATGTCAAAAGAGAAAGCTGATGAATTAGGACTTACACCACTTTGCACAATCAAAGGTTATGCATCTGCAGGTGTTGATCCATCAATCATGGGTATTGGACCAGTTCCATCAAGCCAAAAAGCACTAGAAAAAGCTGGTTGGACAATTGATGAATTAGACTTAATCGAAGCTAACGAAGCTTTTGCAGCACAGTCTCTAGCAGTTGGTAAAGATCTAAAAATTGATCCAGAAAAGCTAAATGTTAATGGTGGAGCTATTGCTCTTGGACACCCTATCGGATCTTCAGGAACAAGAATTCTTATTACATTAATTCATGAAATGGCTAAGAGAGATGCAAAAAAAGGTCTTGCTACACTTTGTATCGGTGGTGGACAGGGAACTGCATTACTAGTAGAAAGATAAACTGCATTATAATAATTAAAAAGGGGCACCAAAAGCTCCATAACGAAAATCGCTGTGAGTTTAGGCTCCCAGCGATTTTTTGATAGAATATATTTCGATTTGATACAAAAAAAAAGGATTACAGTGAAATGAGGTGATAAAAAAGTTTTAAAGACTATTCAAAGATAGTATAATGTGACTGTGAATGTTAAATAAGCAAAGGAGGAAATATGGATATTAGAGACTACAAAAATTATGTTGATATTCTTGAAAGTGAGCTAAAGCCTGCATTGGGATGTACTGAACCAATAGCCTTAGCGTATGCAGGGGCAACAATGCGTGAAGTCCTTGGAGCAATGCCTACAGGCGTTGAGGTTGTTTGCAGTGGTAACATTGTTAAAAACGTAAAAGGTGTTACAGTGCCAAACTCAGGGGGACTAAAGGGCATTGAAGCGGCAGTACTGCTTGGTATTGTAGGAGGGAATTCAAGTGCAGAGCTAGAAGTTTTGGAATCCTTAAAGGACTAGGACAGGTCAACGACGAGAGATTTATTAAAATCATCAATTTGCAAAGTTAAAATTGCAGAAAACGTAGAGAATTTGTATATTAAAGTTATAGGCACAAGAGAGGGGAATTGTGCTAGTGTGGAAATTGAGCATACCCATACGAATATAACAGAAATAACTAAAGACGGAAACGTACTAAAAGAGGAAAGCGAATTTGTAACCAAAAAGGAAGTGGGAGACAAGTCCAAAATGACTTTTGCTGGAATCTTAGAATTTGTGAAAAATGTAAATATAGACGATATAAGAGATGTTATAAAGATGCAAATTGAATATAACACAGCCATATCCAAAGAGGGAATGGAACATGAATATGGTGCTCAAATAGGCAAAACTTTAAGGCATATATATGGTGATAGCATTGAGGTGAGAGCGAGAGCGGCAGCTGCCGCAGGATCAGATGCTAGAATGAGTGGATGTTCATTGCCAGTAGTTATTAACTCAGGTAGTGGAAATCAGGGGCTTACAGTAGCACTTCCAATTATCGAATATGCAAAAGAATTAAAAGCTACTGAAGAGAAGCTTTATAGAGCCCTTGTTCTTGGAAATTTAATTTCTATTTTTCAAAAAAAACAAATTGGTAATTTATCTGCCTTTTGTGGTGCAGTAACAGCAGCAACAGGAGCAGGCGCAGCTATAACCTATCTAAATGGAGGAACTGACAATAATATAGGTGATACAATAATTAATAGTATCGCAAATACGGGCGGAATTCTGTGTGATGGGGCTAAGGCATCATGCGCTGCAAAGATATCATCTGCACTTGATGGAGCTATTACAGCATACAATATGAGTATGGAAGGATATAGATTTGCTGATGGAGAAGGAATTGTCCAAGACACAGCAGAAAAAACAATCAAAGCAGTAGGATATGTAGGTCGTGTTGGAATGGAACAAACCGACGAAGAAGTTCTAAAAATTATGATTGGAGAAACAGAAATTAAATAAAACAATAAAAAGGTCTAAAGCATAACCTGAACCGACCTCCCAATCGATAGATTTTTGATCTACTTTTTGGGGGCGGTTCAAAATATGGATATGCTACGGACCTTTTTTAATTAAACTAATAGAATAGATCAATATAAAGTTTGAGCCCTTCGAGTAGAATACTTTCCTCAAAATCAAAATTATTTGAATGAAGCGCAATACCTGTACCTGTTCCCAAAAAAAGGAACACAGCGGGAGCGTGGAAAGAATAGTAAGAAAAATCCTCAGAAATCATTGCAGGGTTTTCCATAAGAACAAAGTTTCGGCTAGATAGAATATGTGAAATTTCGTCAAAAAGCTCAATATTGTTGATTACTGGGGCATAACCTTCACTATGAGAAACCTTAAACTTGCAGTTGAATTCGTTTTCAAGTTTCCTTGCTTCATCTTTGAGTATTGTTACTAACTTCTCGAAGTGAGTTTCATTAAATGCACGCAAAGTGCCTAAAAGTGAAGTATGGCCAGATATGATATTTCTAGCTGTGCCACTTTCCATTTTACAGATTTGAATAATTGTTTTTTCATCTGCTTTTGGGTTTTGTGGCATCTCTTTTTTGTGTGCATCTTGTACATTTAAGATATATTTGCAGGCAATATATAAGGCGTCTATACCGTTTTGAGGCGAAGTTGCATGAGATGCCTTGCCTGTGATTTCAATGGAAATCTCAGAGGATTTAGGCTGCATAGGACCTGGTTTACCAGTTATAACTCCAGCTTCTGCAAAAGGCCATAAGTGATAGCCAAAAACCTTAACGACATTATATCTCTCAAGCAAACCAGTATCGCATATTGGCTTTGCACCACCGATAGTTTCCTCGGCAGGTTGGAAAATAACTAAAAGGTTTTTGCTAGAACTAGTGAGAGTGTCGGCATAGTGACACAATGCTAGGCACATTGCCATATGTCCATCGTGACCACAGGCGTGAGCTTTGCCAGGATGGATAGACTTGTATTCTTGTGTAGAATCTTCGTCTATTGGCAGAGCATCCATGTCTGCTCTATATGCAACAGTTTGAGCAGCATTGAAGTCAAAGTAAACGTATAATCCAGAATTTAGAATAGGAGTAACTGTGCACTTTAATCCCTTTAGAGCGTTTAAAATATATGCTTGTGTTTTAGGTAAATCATCTCCGATTTCTGGGATTTGATGTAATTCTCTTCGGAATTTTTTTAATAAATATAAATAATGATTTGAATCCATAATATACCTCCTTACAAAAAAGTAGCGACCTAAGGCCGCTACATGAATTACATATTTTGAATGTATTGGTCAATTTCTTCTTCACAAGATTGTACAGCTTTAATAGTTAATTCCATTAATTCGCCTAGTTCTATGCCGATCATTTCAGCGCCATCAGAAATGACACTTCTCTCGCAACCAGCTGCAAACTTCTTGTCTTTGAATTTCTTTTTTAATGATTTAACTTCCATACCTTCACAATTCTTGGAAGGTCTCATTAAGGCATAAGCACCAATTAAACCAGTTAATTCATCTGTTGCAAATAGATATTTTTCCATTAGATGCTCAGGTTTTACATTAGCACATAGACCATAGCCATGAGAAACGACAGCATGAACCATATCTTCAGGACAGCCGATTTCTGCCAAAAGCTCTGGCGCTTTGATGCAATGTTCTTCTGTAAATTCTTCAAAGTCTACATCATGAAGGATGCCTACAACTTCCCAAAAATCCGCATCATCAGCAAAACCTATTTCATTAGCAATATATTTCATAGTTCCACCAACAGTAAGTGCATGGCGAATATGAAATTCTTCCTTATTGTATTTTTTGACTAAATCCATTGCTTGTTCTCTTGTGATAGACATAACGTTACCCCCTTAATTAAGCCTTATTAGCAAGGCGTTCTTCTTTTGATGGTAGCTGAGCTAATACGATTGCAACAAACATAACCACGCAACCAAAGATTTCTCTTGTGGTCATAGCTTCGCTTAGTAATAATACTCCGCAAATTACTGCAAATACAGATTCTAAACTTAGTATTAATGATGCAATTGCAGGTTCTGTATCTTTTTGTGCCACGATTTGAAGTGTGTAACCAACACCGCCAGATAAAACACCGGCATAAAGTAGTGGTATCATTGCAGCCATAATATTTTCAACTACGATAGTTTCTCTAACAAACATTATAACAGCACTTCCAAGGCTTGTAACTAAAAATTGTATGCAAGACATTTTAACTCCATCTGTTTTTGGTGAGAAGTAGTCTATTACAAGAATATGCACAGAGAAACAAACAGCGCAAATTAGTATAATGAAATCGCCTTTGCTGATTGAAAAATCACCCTTCTTAAATGACAAGAAGTATAAACCTACTGCTGCCATAATTACACAAATCCAGATTAAAGGCTTTACTTTTTTGCCTATAAAAATTCCAAGAATTGGTACAAGTACAACGTAAAGTGAAGTTATGAAACCAGCTTTGCCAGCTGTTGTAAATTGAATACCTAGCTGTTGAACACCAGATGCTATACATAAAATAATACCGCAAGCAATACCACCTTTAATATAATAGGATTTTTCTAGTTTTTTTGCTTCTGGAGTTAATTCTGCTTCGTTATTTTTTTTCTTATTTAGGTTCATAATATAAATTACTGGAACCAAGAACAAGAAAGAGATCAAATAACGTACAGCGTTAAAGGTGAAGGGGCCGATTAAGTCTGCTCCTGCACTTTGCGCAACGAAGGCTGATCCCCAAATGAAGGCGGTTAATAGTAGTAGTAAATCGCCCTTTAGTTTTTTGCTCATATTTTTTTCCTTTCGTGATTAAATTTTTAGACCATGGAGAATTTTGTTTATTTCCGACTGTCTAACTATTAGTGATAATTGGCCATAGGCATCAAGTGAATTTTTGATACCTAAAATCTGTAAGGCTTTGTTGATTCTATATCTAACAGTATTACTGTGTTGAAAAAGTGACTCGCCTGTAGCGTTGTAATTACAGTTATTTTTGATGAAACTAACTGCTGTTTCGAATATATGTGCGTTGTGCATTTGGTCGTAATTTAACAAAAGATTGACCTTGCTGTCAAAATAGTTCTTGACCCAAGGTGTGTTTCTAAGTGGACAAAGGAATTGTGAAAAGCCTATATCCTCAAATTTTTTGTTTTGAATATTATCGATTTTGGCATCCACAGCAGAATAAACACTTTCTCTAAAAGCAATTCCTATTTCAGTGAGGCTATCATATATTTGGCTAAACCCTATAGAAAACAGAGATTTATCAATTGGTAAATTATCTATTAATAAATTGGTTTCCTTTGGTAGATTTGCCAGTGCGTCGCTGTTTGTATAAATAATACAAATACCCTTAGGGAATTTGATTACACTATAGGCAGCCTTATTTGGTGCCTTAAACATTCGGATCGATTTGTTATATGAATCCTCAAAGTAATTCAAAACAGTTTCTTCACTTTCTGTATCCCTTGGAAGCGCAAAAGCACAAATCAATTGGTTTTGAAAAAATTGATTAATTTCTTTTGCCAAAATTTCTATACGAAATGGAGTGTGATCCTCATAAAGAATTTTGCGCAAGGTTTGCATTGAAGCAATGTTGATTTCCTTTGGTGTTAGTGTGCTTTTGATAGCAAAGACGATGTCATCAAAAAATGTATCCGTAAAGAAAAATATAGGAACATTTTTGTTATTTGCATAATCCACAACGTCCTTACTAAATGCAGAAAAATAAATTTCTTTAATTGCAATAGCGCAAGGTCGTCTATCAATTAGTCGCTTAACAAAGAATTCTGCCTGTGCACGATTGTTGTTATAAGGTGAAAGAGTGGTCATAATGAAATCACCCTTTTGAAAATTTTCTTGGATTTGCTTGCCTTGCTCCCACTCAAAGATTCCTGAATTAAGAACCTTGTTTTGTAGTCCACTTTTATCAGTTATCAAACGAAAATCTGAAAACTGAGGGTGTGAAAGTAGTTCCATGACTGTTAACATATGCGCTCCTCCTTTTTATGTGACAATTATATCATATTAGAAATGTAGTGTATACCTAAGCATATGTAAAAATTACATATATCTAGATTTTCTTTGTAAAAATTACAATAAAAAAACTGGATAGTTGTAAAAATTACAATTGCCAATGGGGTGAATTAATGGTAAGATAGTTATGTTAAAAAAATATTATATTGATTACAAGATATCTCCATAGAGATACCCCCCCCTATATACACAAAAGAGAGGCTATGCCTCTCTTTTGTATTTTATTACAATAGATTTTATGGTATCATAGAGAAGTTGAAGGAAACGTAGGAGGAGCTTAATGAAGGAAAATTTACTAAAAAATATATTAGAAAATATAGATGGTGCAGATAATGATGCACTTACAAAAGCAAAAGTTAGACAAGATGAGCTAATAAAGCCACCGGAAAGCCTAGGCAAACTTGAAGAGATTTCAATAAAGATGGCAGGAATTACATCAAAGATTAAAAACAAAATAGACAAAAGATGTGTAATTGTATTATCAGCAGACAATGGAGTTGTAAGCGAAGGCGTTGCCTCAGCACCTCAGATTGTAACTATTTCTCAGACAATAAATTTCACAAAGAGAATAACGGGAGTAGGCGCTCTTGCAAAAACATTCAATTGTGATCTTTGTGTTGTGGATATGGGGATAAATAACACTGTGCCAACAGAACTTTTGTCAAAAGACGCAAAAGACTTTGTAAACAACAAAATAATTGATAGAAAGATTAGATTCGGTACTAGTAATTTAGCGAAAGAACCTGCAATGTCTAGGGAGGAAGCCGTAAGTGCTATACTAACTGGAATTGAAATGGTAGATACAGCAAAGGAATTAGGATTTGATATTATCGGCGTTGGTGAAATGGGAATTGGCAACACAACAACAAGTTCTGCTTTATTAACAGCAATTACTAAATGCCCAGTAGAGGATGCAGTGGGCAGAGGCGGAGGCTTAACTGACCAAGGCCTATTAAAGAAAAAAGCTATTGTAAATGAAGTTGGACTAAATCGTGACTATGAGGATGAAATAGATGCACTAGCTAAAGTAGGTGGATTTGATATCGCTGCAATGGTTGGTGTTTATATAGGTGCAGCAAAAAATAGAATGCCAGTTGTAATTGATGGATATATTTCGGCAGTTGCAGCAATGATTGCTTCAAAGCTACAACCACTGACACAGGACTTCATGTTTGGTTCTCATTGTTCGTTAGAACCAGGGTATTTAATAGCTATGGGAGAAATGAATGTAATGCCAATGCTAGACTTAAATATGAGATTAGGCGAAGGAACGGGTTGTGTACTTGCATTTGAGATAATCAAAGGAGCACTTGGCGTTATGAATGAAATGGCGACATTTGCTGAAGGCGAAATAAACGATGAATATTTAGATGAAATTAGAGAAGGGAAATGCTACTAATGAATGTATTTGTTAGTGGAGGCTGCAAAAATGGTAAGTCCATGTTTGCCCAAGAACTTGCAAGAGAAATGGCGCAAGCTAAAGGTGTGCCGCTTTATTATTTAGCAACAATGATTCCTAAGGATGACGAAGACCAGGAGAGGGTTATAAGGCACTGTCAGGAGCGAGAAGGCTGGGGATTTGAAACCATAGAGCAAGGCAAAGATATTTGCCAGTGCCTAAAGGATTGCGATTCAAATGGAGTGTTTCTATTTGATAGCGTAACAGCTTTGCTTGAAAACGAAATGTTTAAAAGTGATGGTTCAATTAACCTTGAAGCAGGCAAAAAAGTCCAAGAGGAAGTGACTATGTTTGCCCAAAAAACTGGGAATACAATTTTTGTTTCCGACTTTATATATTGCGATGCAATGGAGTTTTATGATTTGACAGAAAACTACAAGAAATCATTAGCGGGAATTGATAAATGCCTTGGACAAATATGTCAAAGGGTAGTAGAAGTTTCCTATGGCAGTATTATTGACTACAAGGAGGCGGAATAATGAAACAAATTACAGGCTTTTTTATGGCTTGGGGGTGTTTTTGCACAATTCCATGCCCAAGCAAAAAGTGGAATGAAGAATCACGAAACTGGATGCTATTTATGCTTCCGTTTGTGGGAGTATTAATAGGTGGGATTAATGGCATTGTACTTGGAATTGGAACTAAAGTAGAGATTCCGAGTATGATAATGGCAGCAGTAATTACATCAATCCCATTTTTGCTATCTGGATTTATTCACCTAGATGGATATATGGACTGCAATGACGGGATTTTGTCGAGAAAACCATTAGAAGATAGACAAAGAATTTTGAAAGATTCAAGAGTAGGTGCTTTTGCAGTAATTATGGCAATTTTGCTATTCCTATTTATGTTTGCAGGCAGTTATGAAATTATACAAAAAATAAATTATCAAAGGATAATAGTTCTTGGAAGTATTCCATATATTACAAGATTTATTGCTATTTTGGAAGTATTCTTTTCAAGACCAATGGGCACAAGTCAATATGCCAAATCATTTTTGGATGGGGAAAAAAGGACGTGTGCAATTGCGTCTTTGGTAGTTCATACAATGGTAATATTGGTGGCTGTAGTTTCAATGAGCATTGCAGGTTTTGGATACAAAATGGTTTTAACTTATGGCGTAGTAATTATAGGACAAGTAATTGCTGCAAGCTATGCAAAGAAACAGCTTGGCGGAATGAACGGAGATGTTTCAGGTTACAGTATTTCCTATGGAGAGTTAATAGGAGTTTTATATTTAGCAATAATTTAGCGAGGTGAAATATGATTCTAGTTTTTGGAGGAGCATACCAAGGGAAACTTGATTTTGTAAAAAAGGAATATGGGATAAGTGAGAGTGATATTTTTAATTGCTCCCAAGATGAAGCAAAAATAGACCTTAATAAAAAGGTTATTTATGGCTTTGAGAAATATGTTATGGCATGTGTTAAAGCAGGCATATCGGCACAAGGAATAATAGATGAATTTAAAGAGCACATTGTAATATGTAATGATGTTTCTGGTGGAATTGTTCCAATTGATAAGGAACAACGAGCTATGAGAGAAATGACAGGACGAGGAATGATTGCAATGGCAGATAAGAGCGAAACAGTGATAAGGGTGTTTTGTGGATTAGTACAGAGGTTAAAATGAAGATTACAATTAATTTAATTAGACATGGGGTTACGGAAGGAAACCAAAAGAAATGGTATTACGGTGATACTGATTTACCACTTACAAATGAGGGGATAGATCAGCTTGTAGAATTTACCCAAAAAGGCATTTACCCAAGTGCAGATAATATGAAGCTTTATACTTCAGGGCTAACTAGGGCAGAGCAAACTTTTTTCCTAATATATGGCCCATTGGAGCACAAGATCATAGAAGGTCTTAGGGAATATAAGTTTGGAGAATTTGAACAAAAATCATACGAAGATTTAAAGGATATTCCAGAATACATAAAATGGATAGAAGACACAGAGCTTGATTATGAAGTTCCAGGTGGAGAGAGTATTTCACAATTTGATAAAAGGGTTAATGACACATTTGCAAAGCTAGTAGGTATGGGTAATAGTGCAATTGTAGTTTGCCATGGTGGTGTGATTTCTGCCATTATGCAAAGACTTTTTCCAAAGCAAAAAGAACATATCTTTGCGTGGATTCCAAGTCCAGGGCGAGGATATGCTCTTGATTTTGAAGACGGTGTGCCAGTTGAATTTAGAGAAATATAACTAAGCTATACTTATTGATATTTCTCCAGATGTTAATACATCTTTTTGACCATTATGGTATCTGACAACAAGGCCTCCACTATTGGTTATATCAATTGCAGTTGCATTGACACCATAGGAGTTTTCTTTGATACCAGATTTATAAACAACGATCTCTTGATCTAATACAAGGGATCTTTTTTTGTACTCATCAATAAAGTTTTTGGAATCTAAGTCAGATAGTTGATCCAATAGGTTATCTAAAATTTTGGCAGTTAAAACATTTCTATCGAAATTTCCACCAAGGTATCCAGCGATATCTTTTATATCATCTGGGAAATCACTTTGATGGCAGTTTATTCCAATACCCAAAATAATATGACTAATTGTGCCTGTTTCAAAATCTGAAATTGCTTCAGTTAAAATACCACAGACTTTTTTGCCATCTAGGAATATATCGTTTACCCACTTGATTTTTGGATCAAGACCAGTAACTTCATGTATGCTGTTTGCAACGGCAACAGATGCAGCTGTTGTAATTAAAGTTGATTTGCTAATATCGAAGGTAGGCTTAATAATAAGGCTCATATAAATTCCCTTAGCACTAGGTGAATAAAAACTTCTGCCAAGTCTACCTTTGCCCTTAGTTTGCTCGTTTGCAATTACTGCAGTGAAGTTGGTGAAACCTTTGAGCGCAAGATCAGCGGCTACAGTATTAGTAGATGTAACGCTGTCATATACGTTTATAGGTATATTGTTTTTTAGATTTGCCTCAATTCCAGATTTGGACAGGATATCACTTGCTTTAGAAAGTATGTAACCTTTCTTTCCAAAAGTTTCGATAGGATAACCTTC
This sequence comes from Anaerovoracaceae bacterium, assembly GCA_036637375.1. Classification (GTDB taxonomy): domain Bacteria; phylum Bacillota; class Clostridia; order Peptostreptococcales; family Anaerovoracaceae; genus JAVWMQ01. Next base: position 29,525 of record JAVWMQ010000008.1, on the reverse strand, counting down.
TTCCTTAAGCACATTAATACATTTCCAGATAGCTGTTCTTGAGACTTCAAAGTCATCGGCAAGAGAAGCCCCTGAAATAGGGGTTCCTTTGCCTTCTTCTAATTTCTTTAGTACATTTTGTTTCAACATTTTTTATTCCTCAAATTGACTATTATATAACTCACTGTAATAACCATTTTGCGCAAGTAATTCATCGTGAGTACCTTGTTCAATTATATCTCCATTATCCATAACAAGGATTACATCAGCATCCTTAATCGTTGATAGGCGATGGGCGATTATGAAGCTAGTACGCCCTTCCATTAGATTTGACATAGCCTTTTGAATCAACTTTTCTGTTCGAGTATCAACAGAACTTGTGGCTTCATCAAGAATCAATATAGGGTTATCAGCTAGCATTGCTCGAGCAATTGTAATTAACTGTTTTTGCCCTTGGGAAATATTTGAAGCTTCTTCGTTGATAATCATATCATATCCATTTGGCTGTGTCATAATATGGTGGTGAATGTGAGCCGCCTTGGCAGCTTGCACCACATCTTCAAATGATGCATTTTCATTACCGTATTTAATATTATCCAAAACACTACCATGGAAAAGCCAGGTTTCTTGTAGAACCATTCCAAAGAGATCCCTAAGGTCACCTCTAGAATAATTCTTTATGTTCTCCCCGTCAACTAATATTTCACCTTTGGTTAACTCATAGAAACGCAAAAGTAGTTTAATGAGGGTGGTTTTGCCTGCACCAGTTTTACCAACTATAGCAATGAGATTGCCAGGTTCAGCGGCAAAGCTAAAATTGTTAATGACAGGAGTGTCTGCTTTATATCCAAAGCTAACGTCTTTAAATTCCACAGCACCTTTTTTGCTCTGCATAGAGGCATCGATTTTGTCATTTGCAGGTTTTCCAAATGGATCATCTTCTTCCTTTTCATCAAGTAGTTCAAAAACACGCTCTGCAGCAGCGGCAGTGGATTGAAGTAAGTTTGTAATATTTGCAACCTGAGCAATCGGTTGGTTAAAGGATCTAACATATTGGATAAATGCCTGAATATCACCAATGGAAACTTTGCCATTAATAGCTAGATATCCACCAAGAACACAAACTGCAACGTAACCAATATTACCAATGAAAGAGGTAATAGGCATCATTAATCCAGATAGGAATTGAGATTTCCAAGCTGATTTACAAAGCTCCTCATTAATTTCATTAAATGTATCGATAGATTCTTCTTCCTTATTGAAAGCCTTAATAATTGTGTGCCCATTAAATATTTCTTCTACATGACTATTGATTTCGCCAAGAGTTTTTTGCTGTGTCTTAAATTGTTTTTGTGACTTTGAAACTACAATTTTAATCATTATCATAGATAGGGGAAGCACGATTAATGCTGTAACTGTCATGTAAACACTAATACGAAGCATCATTATTAAAATACCTATAATTGTAGCGACACTTGTAATCATCTGAGTTAAACTTTGAGATAAAGTTTGATTAATTGTTTCGACATCGTTAATTACTCTACTTTGAATTTCTCCATGAGTATGACTATCAAAGAAACCAAGTGGTAGTCTGTCCAGTTTAGTTGAAATATCGTCTCTAAGTCCGTAGCAAACCTTTTGAGATACTTTGGACATAATAAATCCTTGTGCAAATGAGAATACAAAGCTGATTAAATATATAATCACAAGGAATATAGCGATTTTCAAAAGCTTATCAAAGTCAATTGCTGTTTGAGTAATTAATCCCTTGACGATTACGTCAGTAGCCTCGCCTAAAATTGTAGGTGAAACAATGGCAAAGACTGTACTTATAATGGCGAAGAGGAATACAACAATCATTTTAAATCTATGAGGCTTTAAATAAGCAAGTAAGGTTTTCATAGTTTCCTTAAAGTTTTTTGCTTTTTCACCTGGCATCATTCCATGACCACCAGGACCATTTCCAGGACCTCTCCTTTTGTTCATTTTGAACTTTTTTTCACTCATTTAGTTTGCCTCCTTTCCTAGTTCTTTTTCACTTAATTGAGAAAGGGCAATTTCTCTGTAAACTTCGCTTGTTTTGTATAATTCATCATGAGTGCCTATGGCAATAATTTTGCCTTCTTCCATGACGATGATTTGGTCTGCATCTAATATAGTGTTAATTCTTTGAGCGACAATAATGACTGTCTTGTCCTTGGTTTGCTCTTTTAGGGCAGCCCTTAATTTCTTGTCAGTCTTGTAATCTAAAGCGGAGAAACTGTCGTCAAAGATTAATATTTTAGGATCTTTAATGAGAGCTCTAGCAATAGATAATCTTTGTTTTTGTCCGCCTGAAACAGATGTACCTCCCTGAGAAACTTCATGTAAAACACCATCATCAAGGCTAGAAACAAAGTCAAGCGCCATAGCAGTTTCAAGTGCTTTAGTTTCCTCAGCTTCTGTTGCATCTTCCTTACCAAAAGCCAAGTTACTTTTAATTGTGCCGGAGAACAGCAATCCTTTTTGAGGAACATATCCTATTTGTTCTCTAAGCTCTTTTTGACAAATATCTTTGATATTAACATTATCAATTAGAATTTCTCCATTAGTCGTATCAAAGAATCTTGGAATAAGTGATATCAAAGTTGATTTGCCACTACCTGTACCACCGATAATTGCAGTAGTTTTGCCAGGTTTAGCAACAAAAGATAAATCACTTAAAGTTTTTTCCTCGGCATCAGGATAGCTAAATGACACGTTGTTAAATGTGATTTCGCCAGTTGAATTTTGGAGAATATCACATTTGTCCTTATCCTTAATAGAAGGAGTGACTTCCAAAACAGCACCTATTCTGCCAGCAGAAACAGCAGCTCTAGGAATCATAATAAATGACATAGTCATAAATAAAAATGACATTATAATCTGCATTCCGTACTGCATAAAGGCTAGCATATCGCCAATCATAAGGTTACCAGCATCAATCATTCTTGCTCCCACAAACACAATCAAAATACTTGTCAAATTCATTACAAGCATTAAAGCTGGGAACATAAATGACATACCTCTGTTAATGAAAGTATTAATATCTTGAACCTCTTTGTTAGATTTACTAAAACGTTGTTCTTCGTATGCTTCTTTGTTAAAGGAACGAATGATCAAAAGCCCAGTTAGCCTTTCTGAAACCACAAGGTTTAGATTATCTAGCTTGCTCTGCAAAACCTTGAATTTTGGAATAACAAGGAGGAAAAGCGTAAGCATAATCACAAATATTACCCCAAGTGCGAGGAGAATTGTCCATGTTAATTCCGGCTTAGTAGCAAGAGCTTTAACCAAAGCACCAATTCCCATCATAGGGGCAAAAAACGCAAAACGCATAATCATAACCGAAGACTGGGAAATAGCCTGCACATCATTTGTTGAACGTGTAATTAATGATGAAGCTCCAAACTGCTCCATATCAGCAGCCGAAAAAGATGCCACCTTAGTGAATAAATCTCGTCTAATGTTCTTTGAAGTGTAGGCAGAAACTTTGGCAGCAAGTAGCCCTACTAAAGCGGACAGCAACATTCCAATAAACGAAACAAATAACATTAGCCCGCCTGTCTTAATTATATAATTATTATCTCCTGTAATTATTCCCTTGTTGATTATATCTGACATATAACCCGGTAAAGCAAGTTCGCACATTGCTTGACCAAACAAAAAGAATATGATTAATAGGAGCATAGGAAAGTATCTCCTATAATATTTCAAAACTATTTTCATTTCTTGTTAACACCCCTTTCATCTATGTTAGTTGATATTTTTTTTAATAACCTGTCTAATTCCAAAACTTCATCAGGGGATAGGGCACTTGTAAAGATTCCCTTTAATTCTTTTTCGATTTTCTGTAATTTAGGGATAATAGCTTCCCCTTCACTTGTCAAAGATAAATTGTATGCACGTTTATCACTTTGACTCGGTGCTCTATCAATGTAGCCAGCTTTGATTTGTTTTTGTATTCCCTTGGCAATGGCGCCCTTATCGATTCTCAATGTCTTGGCAATATAATCTTGGGTTACTCCAGGATTCTTGTACGTCAACATTATTATTGGTGGGATTGCATCCTCTATGGATTCCTCCTTTAGTCTTGATATCAAAAATTTAACAGTACTACGATGTATTATTGAAAAATTAATAAAAAAACGTTCTCCTCTACCAGAATTTACGTTATGCATTTAATGACCTCCTTATATACTTTTGCGACTAAATAGTTGCCATAACAACTATATTACACCTGCAACGAATAGTTGTCAAGGCAACTAAAAGAATAAATGATTGTTTTGTGAAGGTTTAATTCATAAGGTTGTCAAATATCAAAAGATGGATTAGTATTGCCAAAGTGGATGAGAAAAAAAGAAAGGAAGAAATTATGAAAGTTAAAGAAAGAAAAAGTAAACGAACGAGAATCCTAAGTGTAATGCTTGCGACAGTATTTACTTCATCTATTTTCTTAATGCCCACAGGAAATGGAATGATTGCAAATGCCGCCACAAACGTGCCTTATGTAGTCAAAGCAGGAGATGAAAAATTAGCAGTGGTTACTTCAAAGGACACAGCAAATGATGTAATTGATGGTATTTTGGAAGAGTACACATCGGAACTAGACAAGGTTGAAGCAGTGGAAACTTCACCAAAATTAAAAGCAGAGCCAGCAACGTTTATAGATGGGGTTTATGCTACAAAAGTAGAAGAAGATGAAGCTGTAAAAGAAATTGTTGCAAAAAACAATGAGGGAGAAAAGTTCACAGTAAAAGCAAAAGGTACAGTTTCGTTAAAAAAGACTATAGGATATGAAACAAAGGTAAAAGCAGCAAAGTCCATTGCAAAAGGCAAGACAAAAGTTGTTAGAAGTGGACAAAAGGGTTTAACTAAATATGTTAAGGCGAAAACTATTGTAAATGGGGAAGTGGTTTCGTCAAAGAACATAGATAGGGATGTAGTTAAGCCGTCACAAGATAAGCTTGTATATGAAGGTACATTTGATGGCAAAGATCTTGTTGATACTGCCAAAAGATATGTAGGAAATCCATATGTATATGGTGGAAATAGTTTGACTAATGGAACTGATTGCTCAGGGTTTGTAAAACTTATATACAAGAAGTATGGTAAGTCACTGCCAAGAACATCATCAGCCCTAAGGGGTGTTGGTAAAAGTGTATCATATAGCGATGCGAAGCCAGGAGATTTAATCTGCTATAGCGGTCATGTGGCTATTTACGCAGGTAATGACAAAATCGTTCATGCAGCAAATCCGGAAAAGGATATTTGCATAGGCCCTGCAAAATATACGAATATACTATCTGTTAGAAGGGTAGTATCATAAAAATTTATAACATATGAATATGAATAAGAAAGAAAAAACATTGGCAATAGTTTTATCGCCAATGTTTTTTTGTGGAAAGCTAAAAAAATATATTGACAGTAAATTCAGACAATGTTAAACTTTCTTTAAGTTCATAATATAGACTCAAGTCCATATTATGAAACAAGTTGCGGTTTGGAGGGCTGTTATGTATGAATTATTAATTAAAAATGGTTCTATTCCTAATTTTGGGAGTAGACAGATGGAGATTGCAGATGTAGCAATATCAGGTGGCAAAATTGTTGAAGTAGGCAAAATTGACAAAGAAGCGGAAACAACAATTGATGCTACTGGCAAAATTGTTTCACCTGGATTTATTGATCTCCATATGCATGAGGAGGATTTTTGCAATGAAGGCAAAAAGCCCATTGTTTCAAAACTTATGCTTAATATGGGTGTTACCACCTGTGTAGGAGGAAATTGTGGAGTTCAGTATCAAGGCATTGAGGATTTTAAATCTGGGATAGAAAGTCTTGGAGGAATGCCAACAAATTATTTAATGTTATCTGGATATAACTACTTTAGAGAGAAACAAGGTATAGGTAGATATGATCTTGCATCACAAGAAGTCATTGACAAGATTATCGAGGAGATTAACTTTGAGTTGACAAATGGGGCTTATGGAGTATCATTTGGTATTGAGTATGATCCAGGAATAACTTTTCAAGAAATAGTGAGAGTTTTAGAGAATGTAGAAGATAAGGCCTTTGTATCAATGCATTATAGGGAAGATTCTGCAGGATCAATGGATGCTGTTTCTGAGATGATAAACATTGCAGAAACAACTAAACAAAGATTTCAGATTTCTCATTTAAGTAGCTGCTCAGCTATGGGGCAAATGGATGAAGCTTTAAACATGATTAGCGAAGCTATTAATAAAAACGAAAGGCTAGGATTTGATACCTATCCATACAATGCGTTTTCTACAGAAATTGGTTCGGCAGTTTTTGATGATGGTTGCTTTGAAAGATGGGGTAAATCATACGATGCAATTCTAATTACAGATGGGAAATACAAAGGGCAATATTGTACCAAAGAAATATTTGAGGAAGTGAGACGAGAATCACCCAATATGCTAGTAGTTGCGTTTGTAATGAATGAAGAAGAAATTCAAGGTGCGATTGTAGACAAGAACTCTATTATTGCAAGTGATGGAATTATGAAAAATGGTAGTGGACATCCACGTGTAGCAGGAACATTTCCAAGGTTACTGGGAAAGTATGTGAGAGAAGAAAAATGCATTAGTATGATAGATGCAATAGAAAAAATAACTAAAATTCCTGCAAAGAGATTAGAGCTTATGGGTAAAGGTGAAATTAAACTTAACTATGATGGAGATATTACGATTTTTGATCCAAATGAAATAATAGACTTGGCTACATTTGAAGATGGGACAAAAGCACCAAAAGGCATAGATATGGTCATAGTGAACGGAAAGATTGCAAAGGATAAAGAAAATATTATAAATAGTACGTTAGGTAAATTCATAGCTTCTGAATTTACAAAAGATAATAATTAAGGGAGGCACAGGATGAAAACAAAAAAGAAGTTTAAGGTTCCACACGTTTATGTATTGTTATTAAGTATGATTCTAATTTGCGTAGCATTGACTTACATTATTCCAGCAGGGCAATATCAAATGACTACATTGCCAGATGGCAGAGAAATCGTTGATGCAAGTTCTTTTGAGAATGTTAAAAATACACCAGTTTCGCTAATGGGATTTTTGTCATCTGTTCCAAGAGGAATGGTTGAAAGTGCAATGATTATATTTTTTATATTTATCGTTGGTGGTAGTTTTAATGTACTTCAAGATACAGGAGCAATAGAAGCAGGGCTTGGTAGGCTTACAAAAATATTAAATGGCAAAGAAACTATAATAATTCCAGTTATAATGATTGTTTTTTCATTAGGTGGAGCGATTATAGGAATGGCGGAGGAAACGTTGCCATTTATACCTATAATGGTTAGTCTTGCAGTTGCTATGGGGTTTGACTCGATTACAGGAACAGCCATGGTTTTGTGCGGTGCAGGTGCAGGATTTGCGGGTGCATTTATGAATCCGTTTACGGTAGGTGTTGCTCAGGGAATAGCGGGATTGCCACTGTTTTCCGGAATGGCATTTAGAGCGGCTATGTATGGAGTGCTTCTAGTATTGACTATAGGATTTGTATTTAGATATGCAAAAAAAGTAAAAAAAGATCCAACGCTTTCAAGTATGTATGAAATCGATTTGGCGAGAGAAGATAAATTAGATCTATCAAATTTACACGAGTTTGGTAAAAGAGAAAAACTTATTCTGCTTGTATTTTTGGCAAGCATCGGAATACTAATATTTGGAGTTGTAAAGTATCATTGGTATATGAATGAAATATCTGCATTGTTCCTTGGCATGGCAATTGTTGTATCAATAATTAGCAAAATGGGACTTAATGGATTTGCAAACTCTCTAGCAGAAGGAATGGCTGCAATTGCAGCAGGTGCATTAATTGTAGGCTTTGCAAGAGGTATTCTAGTTGTAATGACAGATGGAAATATAATTCATCCAATTTTAAATAGTGCGGCCACTTTCTTAGGACAGTTACCATCTGCAATTACTGCAGTTGGGATGTATATATTCCAGTGCCTATTAAACTTTATTGTACCATCAGGCAGTGGACAGGCGGCAGTATCTATTCCGATTATGGCACCATTAGCTGACCTTGTAGATGTGACAAGACAAACAGCATGTGTAGCATTCCAGCTTGGGGATGGGATTTCAAATATATTCACACCAACATCAGGATATTTTATGGCAGGTCTTGCACTTGCAAAAATTCCATGGACAACATGGGCCAAGTGGATATTACCTTTAATACTAGCTCAATATCTAATTGGTGGAGTATTTGTGGTAATCGCACAAATGATAAATTTAGGACCTTTCTAGATGTAAATAAATAAGTAATGACAAAAAAAGGCAGCATTGAGCTGTCTTTTTTGTATAAAATTTTTTTTTATGTTATAATCTAAATTATTAGATTTAGGAGGTCGAAATGAATAATGATAAACAAACTGCAATTGATAAAAGCCTTGTAGTTTTGAAGAAATTTATTGAATATCCACATACATATACAGCGAAATCAATTAGTGTTGATTTAGGAATTACAAAACCAACAGTACATAGAATTTTGAACACCCTAGAGGAACATAATTTTATCAAAAGAAATTTTAAGGGTGAGTATACAGTGGGACATATGGCGTACAGGGTTGGTATGGTTTATGCAAACTATACTGATCTTTTACTAGAAATAAGGCGAATTGTCGATGAAGTTTCAGTTACAACAGGGGAGCAAATGGGTTATGCGGTGCTAGAAGGCACCGAAGTTATTAGTATTTATGAGTCGCAATTTCACGATAGTAGGATCAGATATATTGCAGGAAATAGTTATCCTATTAATAGTGGGTGCTATGGCAAAGTTCTTATGGCATATTCGCATACACAAGCTGAGTTGGAAGAAATTATTAATAATATAGAATTAGTAAAAGTTTCACCAGGAGCAATAATGGACAAAAAGGAGTTGCTAGAGGAATATATGAAAATAAGAGAAAGAGGATATGCAGAAAGTATGGATGAATTTTTGGATGGTACTGTTGGAATTGGTGTACCAGTGTTCAAAAGTAACGGAGAAATTCATGGCTGTATGTCAATGGGGGCGCTTAAATCGAGGGGATTTGAGGATGAAAAAGCTAGATTTTTGGAGGAAATGAAAATCGGAGCAAACAAGATAGGGCAAATGATTATAGAATAATATCAAATGGGAGAATATCATCTCCCGTTTTTTTATGTAATGTGACGGATTTGTAGTTTATGTGAAGAAAAAGGCACATTTATTGCAGAAAATAACTGTTAAATGTATTATAACAATTGTTGGAAACAAAAAAACAGGAGTAGGTATAAAATGATTTTAAATAAAAAACAAATAAAGAAAAGGTTAATGACTATGGCAGTAGCATTTGTTGTAACAACATCTTTTGTTGCGGCAGGTGGTGGTGGTCAGATCATTGCGTATGCAATGGAAGATAATACCCAAGTAATTAAGGCGGGCGAAGAAGAACTTGCAGTAGTTAGTTCAAAAGCCGAAGCAGACAAGGTAATTGAAAGTGTAATAGGAGAATATACAGGCAGTCTTGAAGAAGTTAAGGATGTTAATGTGTATCCAGCACTTACAGTAGAACCAGTTTCTACAATTTTAAGTGAACCTGCAATGGAGACAGAGCCAGCAGTTAGCAGAATAATTGAAACAAACAAAGAAGATAACAAGTTTGAAGTAAAAGCAGAAGGTACGTCAGTACTAAACAAAGAAATTGAATTTAAAACTATAGTAAAAGAAAAAAGAAATATGGCTAAGGGCCAGAAAAAGGTAGCTCGTCAAGGTATAAATGGAATTACTAAATATGTTAAAGCGCAGACAGTGGTAAACGGTGCTGTTGTCGACTCAAAAAACATTGATAGAAAAGTTGTAAAACCTACAGTTTCAAAAGTTGTTTATGAAGGAACACTTGATAGACAAAAAATTATAGAAACTGCCAAAAAGTACCTTGGGAATCCATACGTTTACGGTGGCAATAGCTTAACAACCGGTACAGACTGTTCAGGTTTTGTAAAATTGATATTTGCAAAATTCGGATTCAACCTACCAAGAACATCAGGAGCATACCAATCAATTGGTAAAGCTGTATCATACAAAGATGCAAAACCAGGCGATATACTTTGCTACTCAGGACATGTTGGGATTTATGCAGGTAACGGCAAAATAATTCATGCATCAAGTCCAGAAGTTGGTATAGTAATGTGGAATGCAGATTACAGAGAAATTAAATGTGTTAGAAGAATAATAAATTAAAAACAGCTTAGAAGATTATTGACTAATTTAGGAAATCACCCTGCACGTGGAGGGTGATTTTCTATTGGAATAAAGTGATATGTTTTGAACAAAAAACTTTAAAACTTTAATCTGATAAAACTATGTGAGGGTTATGTGAAGAAAGTTCACATAAGTTGATTGAATTGTGACGGTGATGTAATATAAATATAAGAGATGAGAACACATGAGAGGTAAAGGTACAATGGAGAATTCAATCAAAGGACATTATCTAAAAAGAATGCTTTGCATTCTAGTAGCGGTATTAGTATTAACTACAACTATTTTCGTATCAAGCGATGACGGAATAGAGGTAATGGCTAAGAATGATATTTCAGGCAGATCAGTAGTAAAATATGCAAAAGAGTTTATTGGAAACCCATATGTATATGGTGGAAATAGCTTAACAGGCGGAACAGATTGTTCAGGATTTGTTAAATTAGTTTATTCAAAATATGGCAAGACACTTCCAAGATCTTCATACGCTTACAGATCAGTAGGTAAATCAGTATCATATAGTGATGCAGAGGTTGGAGATATCCTTGTATATAGTGGACATGTAGCACTTTATGCTGGAAATGACAAGATTGTTCATGCAGCAAACCCAAGAAAGGGAATTTGTATTTCACCAGCTAAATATGACAACATTTTATCAGTGAGAAGAGTTGTTTAATTAAATAATTAATGCCACCTTAGTAGGTGGCTTTTTTTTTATGGGCAGATAAGGAGGCGCGGGGCGGACTAAATGAAAAACTTTGATTTTACCTAGTAATTCGGTTATAATACAACATAAAGAAAGTTTTGTGAATACAGGAGGAAAGAAATGAAAGATATAGCTTCAAGATTAATGGAATACGTGCAAATTGATACTACTTCTGATGGGAGCAAAGGGGTTGTTCCAAGTTCTCAAGGGCAGAGAGATTTTGCACAGTTGCTAAAAACAGAGTTAGAAGAGCTAGGCGTTACTGATGTTACAATAGACGAGCATTCTTGCCTAATGGCGAGGATTAAAGGGAACATAGAGGGGAATGTACCTGTTGCTGGATTTATTTCTCATTTGGACACAGCACCAGATGCGCCAGGGGCTAACGTTGTACCTGTTTTACATAAAAATTACGATGGCAATGAAATTGTAATTAAAGAAGGGCTTGGGATTTCACCAGCAAACGCGCCAGATTTAGCAAAATATGTTGGACATGATATAATAACATCAGATGGGACAACGCTGCTTGGTGGCGATGATAAAGCTGGAATAGCAGCTATTTTAGATGCAGTAGCATTTATTATGAATCATCCAGAGATTAAACATGGAGATTTTTGTGTAGCATTTACACCAGACGAAGAAATTGGATGCGGAGGAGATGTTTTCAATGTAGAAAAATTTGGAGCTGACTTTGCATTTACTCTTGATGGTGAAACTATGGGGGAATTTAACTGTGAAACTTTTAATGCAGCAGAAGTAAAAGTAATTGTAAACGGGCATAATGTTCATCCAGGAAATGCAAAAAATATAATGATTAATGCCTGTGATGTTGGAGCAGAGCTTGCTACAATGATGCCAGCCCTAGAGAGACCTGAACACACTGAAGGGTACGAAGGCTTCTTCCATTTATGTGAAATGTCAGGAGATGTTGAACATTTTGAAATGGTATATATCTTGAGAGATTTTTTCAAAGATGCTTTAGAGGACAAAAAAGTCAGATTTAAGGAAATTGCAAAAAAAGTAAATGACAAATACGGTGAAGGTGTAGTTGAGCTTGAAATTAGAGATGAATATTCAAATATGAAAGAGGTTTTAGAGGACAAGAATTTCATTATGGATATTGCAAAAGAAGCTTATGAGGCTTGTGGCGTACCATTTGAAGTGAAACCTATTAGAGGTGGAACTGATGGTGCTAAACTATCATTTAAAGGCTTGCCATGCCCTAATATATTTGTTGGAGGAAACAATTTCCACAGTGTTGCTGAGTTTGCATCTGTGCAGGCGATGAAAAAGGCAAGCGAAATAATTGTAAAAATTGTTGAATTAACAGCTAAGTAAAATTAATGGAGGAAAATTATGAGAGTTAACAAAGACCTATGTAGAGGTTGCAAAATGTGCGTTAGATACTGCAAAGTGGGAGCTATCTCAATGAAGGATGGTTTTGCAGTTATTGAGGATAATTGTGTAGGATGTCAAATCTGCATAAGCGCTTGCACCTTTGGTGCAATAGAGTTTGAATAAAAAACCAATAATCAAAAACCCCCTTGCAAGAATTCTTGCAAAGGGGTTTTTTGGTAAAAAACATGCCGCACCAGATTGTTCGAGCTATCTGGTGCAGCATGATGGATAATAAATTAACTTGTACTATTTGAGCTTAGTCAAATAGTAGTCCTGGTAAATCTACAGGCATAACGTATTCGCCATTTTTATAAACTCTCATGTTTCCGCCTGAAATTTCATCAATTAGAGCAACCTGACCGTCAACACGACCAAACTCAAACTTGATATCATAAAGAACTAAGTCTTTTTTAGCTAATTCATCAGAAACAATCTTAGTGATCTTTTTAGTTAAATCTTTTAGATTTTCATATTCGTCACCGCTTAGAATTCCAAGCATATCTAGAGCGTCCTTAGTGATAGGTGGATCTTCTCTATCGTTGTCTTTTAGAGTTACTTCAACAAAGAAATCTAAATCCTGTCCTTCTGTACAGTAGTCGCCATATCTTCTAAAGAAACTACCAACAGCTTTTGTTCTACAGATAACTTCAAGACCTTTGCCAAATAGTTCTGCAGGTTTAACTATCATAGTTGCATTATCAACATCGGCTGATACATAGTGTGTAGGGATTCCTGCAGCAGCAACCTTTTCAAAGAAAAAGTCAGTAAGCTTAACGCAAATTCTGCCCATACCGTCGATTGCTAGACCAACAGTGTTAGCTCCTGGATCAAATACCCCATCTGTACCTGTAACATCGTCTTTGAATTGTAGCTGGTAATTACCGTCTTCTAACTCATAAACATTTTTTGTTTTTCCTGTGTAAACTAAATTCATATGTATCACTCCTTTTACTATTTTAATGTAACAAACAAAAATTATATCATAATTATTTTGAATTGCAAGATAATTTCTGTGATTATTTAATTTTATTTATCCAAATTTCTGAATCAATATCGCTAGGCATAACAAATTCGTGATAACCTAAATCAACTTCACCTATTATAGGGCTGTCAGGTGCACAGTTTCGTTTGAATTGCTGTGAAAAGAATCTGCCATAAAATACTTTTAGCCATTTTGTAATAAATTCTTTGTCAAACATACCTTCAAATGCTTTGCAGGCGATAAATTGTAATTTTTCCGGTCTAATTCCACATCTAAGAGTGTGATAAATAAAGAAGTCGTGCAAAATATATGGACCTACGCTATCTTCTGTGATTTGAGTAATATTTCCGTCCTCATCAGGAGGTAAAAGCTCAGGTGAAATAGGTGTATCAAGTACACTTTTAAGTGTGCTTGCCAGTAACTCGTTGTCCAAGCTAAAGTTTAAATCTTCCTTGAGCCTATAATCTATAAACCATTTAACAATGAGCTTGATAACAGTTTTTGGTACTGGAGCATTTACTCCATACATTGACATGTGATCGCCATTGTATGTGCACCAGCCAAGAGCTCCTTCGCTTAAATCGCCTGTACCAACCACAATTCCGCCCTGGGTATTTGCAATATCCATTAGTATTTGAGTTCGCTCTCTTGCTTGGCTGTTTTGGTATGTCAGATCGTGATTATTAATATCGTGATTAATGTCTACAAAATGCTGTTTTACAGAGTCAACAATGGAGATTTCCTCAACAGTAGCACCAGTTGCCTTCATCATATTTAAGGCGTTTTGGTATGTTTGGTCAGTTGTACCAAATCCAGGCATTGTAATGGCTATAACATCTTTGGCAGGTTTGCCAAGGATTCTATGGGCATTAATAGTTACAAGTAATGCGAGAGTTGAGTCAAGACCACCTGAGATTCCTATAACCGATTTTTTGCTATGCGTATGAGCCAGCCTATTTGCAAGCGCTTGGGATTGAATTTCAAAAATTTCATAACAGTTTTTGAGCATATCTTCATTGGATGCTGGTATAAACGGATTCATAGACATAACTCTTGTAAAGGTATCAGCATTAACTAGAGTTATTGGGCTTATGTTTTCTGTAAAGCAGTCTGCAAAAGACACTTTTGTCTTATATCTATCATAGTGAAGAGCTTCAAAATCAATATCAGCAAAAATCACTTCGCCTTTATTTGCAAAGGATGAAACTTCTTCTAAAATTTTGCCGTTCTCAGAGATGATCATATTACCATTGGCAGATATGTTAAAAACTGCAGAGTGGGTAATACCACTTTGAGCAATTAGCTTGTGCTTTAGGAAATCAAATTGTCCGATTTTGGCAACTTGTGTATCTCCAACAAAAACCAAGTCTCCAAGAGTGTTTTCTCCAAATGAAATTGATAGGGCAGCGCTGTTATCAAGAAGCACAACGTTATCAGTTGTGGAACTTCCCAAAAGCTCATCATCCTCAATATAGAATTCATCAGTTTTGTTAAAAAACTTTTCCTCGTGGGGAGCTAGTGTATTATTAGAAATGGCTGATACAATTTGACCATCTGAAATATAAAGAGTCAACTTCTTTAGCGTGTTTAGATTTTTGCCATAAGCTCCAATAATTACATTTATAGGAGAGTCCTTTGTAACCTGAACAATTTGCTTGATACCATCGCACTGAGCTCGGTATAAATTTTCTTGGTTAAAAAGGCTGCCACAATGACTTCCTGTAATTGCAAGGGGTGGAAAAGCAATGATTCCAGCACCTTCTTTTTGAGCAATTTTAATAGCATCTATGATTAATTCTGTGTTCTTAATTGTATTGGCATTTTTGATAAGTGGAGAACATGTAGCCACTTTCACAAAGCCTAAATTTTCTTTATTCATTTGTTATTCCTCCAAAATTTTTATCTATTAATTATATACTATTTTATTTAATTAGTATATAATTAATAGGCAATGTTTTGGACTGAAATAGGAGAAAAAAATGAAAGAAAACTTTATTATAGATATAAGAGAGGGTGGAATTGTTACTGATTTTTTTATGGTTAAATCAATTTCCGTAAAGATAGGTGCAAACAAGAAACAATATCTTGATATAATCCTTGGAGATAAGACTGGAGAATTAACAGCAAAGAAATGGGATGTTTCAGATGAGGAAATCCCAGAATTAAAGGAAATATTAGAGGGCGATTTGGTAAAGATTCGTGCCAATGTTACAGAATGGAATGGAGTTAAGCAATTTAGGGTGACTAAGATTAGGAAGGCTTTGCCTAATGATAACTTGATGATTGGTGACTATATTAAGGCTGCGCCAGAACCTCCAGAGGAAATGTATGCTTATATCCTTGGAGTAGCAAACACATTTGAGGACAACGACTTGAAGGCTCTATGTGTGAAACTCCTTGAGCGAGAAAAAGGTAAGCTGATGTATTTCCCAGCGGCAACAAAGAATCATCACGCACAACTTGCAGGTCTACTTTGGCATATTAAACGTATGCTAATGACTGGTGAAAAAATTTGTCAGGTTTATACTAGCCTTGACAAAGATTTGGTTTTGGCAGGAGTTATTTTGCATGATATGCAAAAACTATATGAAATAAATTCAAATGAACTTGGCATCGCAAATGAATATACATTTGAGGGAAATATGCTAGGACATTTGGTTCTAGGCGTTAGAGAACTTGACAAGGAAATGGAAAACCTTGGATTTTCAAGGGAGAAGGCAGTGATGGTAGAACACATGATTTTGGCACATCACTATGAGCCTGAGTTTGGAAGTCCTAAGAGACCACTTTTCCCAGAAGCAGAAATTTTGCATTATTTAGATATAATTGATGCTAGAATGTTTGACATGGAAGATGCTTTGTCAAAGACTGAGCCAGGAGAATTTAGCGATAGAGTTTGGACGTTAGATAACAGAAGGTTGTACAAAAAGGAGGATTAATACTAGTGATTAAGTTACCCAAAAATGTAAGTAATGTAATGAAAGAACTATCACAAAAAGGCTACAAGGCTTATGTTGTGGGAGGATGTGTTAGAGATTCGTTAATTGGTGAAACACCTTTGGATTGGGATTTAGCAACTGATGCAAGTCTTGAGGTTTTGAAAGAAACTTTTGGAAATGCAAAGGTTATCAGTGAAAAATTTAGTGTTGTTAGATTAGACTTTACAGAAGGTGAAGACGACAACGAAAACCCAATTATTGATATTGCAACATTTAGAATTGACGGAGATTATTCTGACCATAGAAGACCAGACAGTGTTACATTTACAAGTTCAATTGAGGAAGACCTAAAGAGAAGGGATTTCACTATTAATGCAATGGCGGATAATCCAGAACTTGGTTTTGTAGATCCATTTGCAGGCAAAGATGATATAGCAAAGAAACTAATTAGAACTGTTGGTGATCCACAAGTAAGATTTGAGGAAGATCCAATTAGAATGCTGAGAGCTATTAGAATTGCGGCAGAAAAAAACTTTGATATTCAAAAAACAACATATGAAGGTATTTTAGCAAAAGCAAATCTACTAGAAGAATGTAGTGTTGACAGAATTCGTGAAGAATTTTGTAGAATTTTAACTGCTCCAAATGCGGGCAAAGGACTTAGAATGTTGGCAGGATCGGATTTGATGCCTCACATTATCGGTGAAGCTGCTGTCAAATTAAACTTCAGGCAGAGAAGCCAGTTCTCCACATTATGCGATAATATAGATCGAATTCAGCCCGTATTGTTAAGAAGACTATGTCTTTTTTATTCTTGTCTAGAGGACAAAAAAGGTGAAAAAGCAATGAAAAAACTGAATTTTGACAGCAAAACGGAGCTACATATTATGGACGGACTTTATAGAATGGAGAAACTACATTTCATAAAGAGAGATCCAGAACTAAAAGCATTCTTAGTTGAATTTGGTATGGACAGATATGAACAAATGGACTATCTTGCAAAAGCGCAGAGAATAGTTTTTGATACTACAGAAGCAAAAATTATGAGCAGATATTATATGCTAAAGAGATTCAGAGAAAACGGAGAACCGATTTTTATTGAGGATTTAGCTATAGATGGCAATGATTTAATTGAGGCGGGAATTTGTGAAGGTGAAGAAATTGGCAAGATATTAACAATGCTAACAGATGTAGTTCACAAAAAACCAGCAGACAACAACAAAGAAACGCTGCTAAAATTCGCAAAAAAATTCAAAAAGAGCAAATTTGCAGCAAGTACAAGAAGAGTTAAATGGCTGAAATAAACAAAAAAGAAGGCGTAATTGCCGAAATTATTTTTTATAATAAAGAGAATGGCTATTTAGTAGGCATTTTTGAAACAGAGGAAGAAGAATTTACAATAGTAGGTTTTCTTCCTTCTTGTGATATAGGGAGAACATATATACTGACAGGAGATTTTAAGGTTCACCCTAAATTTGGTGAACAGTTTGCATTTACTTCATATGAGGAAACTATGCCAACTACATTAGCAGGGATAGAAGCCTTTTTATCATCTGGGATTTTGAAGGGTATAGGACCAAAAAAAGCAAAAGCCATAGTCAGTAAGTTTGGAGAAAAAACTTTTGAAATAATCGAAAGCCAGCCTGAAAGATTAAAGAGTATTTCGGGAATAGGGGAAAAAAGAGGAAATGATATTGTAGCGGCTCTAAAAAGTCACAGAGCCTTTGCAAACACAACAGTATTTTTGCAACAATATGGTGTGACAACTGATTTTGCACTAAAGCTATACAAGGTTTATGGAGAAAACACAATAGAAGCAATCAAAGGTGATCCATACAAATTAGTTGAAGATATCTTTGGGGTAGGATTCAAAAAGGTTGATCAAATTGCCGAAAAAATGGGAGTGCCAAAGGAAGACGAAAGTAGAATTAAAAGTGGAATTAAGTTTGTCCTTAGTCGCTATGCTAGCGACGGACAAGCCTTTTTGCCACGTTCTGAATTGAGAGAACGGACAGGAGAAATTCTAGATATTTCTATGGAAATAGTGGATGATTCTATTGTTAATTTGGCCTTTGAGGGTGGAATACAAGTTGATGTAATTGAAGATGTTGAAGTTGTATATTTGTCAACGTATTATGAAGCAGAAAAGAGCGTATGCAAAAGGCTAGTTTCATTAGTAGAAGCGGATATTAAGCCTATTTCAATTGATATTAACAACCTGATAGCTGTTACGGAAAATGAACTAGGCATAGAGTTTTCAGATGAACAAAAGAATGGTATTAGAACAGTAATAAATAAAGGAGTCTCTGTAATTACAGGGGGACCTGGTACAGGTAAAACAACTATTATAAATGGACTTCTAACAATCCTTGAACATGGGAATATTAAAACTGCAATATGCGCGCCAACAGGGAGAGCTGCCAAAAGGATAACGGAAACTACAGGGAGAGAGGCATCAACAATACATAGGCTTCTTGAATATTACTTCTCAGAAGCTGATGGGTTTATGCGATTTGGTAAAACGGAGATGGATAAACTTGATTATGATGCTATAGTTGTTGACGAGGCTTCAATGATAGACATTAGCCTTATGGATGGACTTCTTAGAGCTATCAAAGGTGGAACAAGGCTGATTATTGTAGGAGATGCTGACCAGTTGCCATCTGTTGGTGTTGGAAACGTCCTTAGAGATATTATAGATAGTGAATATATATACGCAGTCAAACTTACTGAAATTTTTAGACAAGCAAAAGAAAGTATGATTGTTGTAAATGCCCATAGAATAAATCAAGGTGAAGAACCATATTGTAATGAAAAGGACAAGGACTTCTTTTTTATGAATAAAAACAGCGAAACTGAAGTTTTGGCTTTGATTTTGGATTTGTGCCAAAGGCGATTGCCAAATTACTACAGTGACCTGGACAATATAAAGGATATGCAAGTTCTAACTCCCAGGCGAAAAGGTCTTTTGGGCAGTGAAAATTTAAATAATGAATTGCAAAAAGTATTGAATCCACCAAACTTTGACTTAAATGAAAAAGCCTATGGCGGGCGTGTTTTTAGGGAAAAAGATAAGGTTATGCAAATTAAGAATAACTACAATATAGAGTGGAGAAAGTCTACTGATCTATCGACGGGCCAAGGCGTGTTTAATGGAGATGTTGGATATATATACAAAATTGATAAAGATTACAATATGATTACAGTTATTTTTGACGGAGACAAATTTGTAGATTACGAATTTGCAGATTTAGAAGAACTTGAATTAGCTTATGCAGTTACAGTGCACAAAAGTCAGGGTAGTGAATTTCAAGTTGTAATAATGCCAATGACATGGGCACCTGAAATTCTGGCAACAAGAAATCTCCTTTATACAGCTGTAACAAGAGGTAAGACGGCAGTGGTGCTAGTAGGTTCTGAAAACAAAATGAAAGAGATGATTAGCAACAATAGAATTAAAAACCGTAACTCAGGGCTGGCAGCTAGGATTAAGGCGATGATGTAGTGAAAATAATTGAAAAAGTATTAGAGTTGGTATTTCCTTCAAATATTTATTGTATTTGTTGCGGTAGTGCCATTGACAAAACAAGGGATTACGCACTGTGTGATCAATGTGTAAAAAAATTTTACTGGATAGACAACAAAACTTGCAGTAAATGTGGTAAAATATTAGAAGAAGAATATTGGAGAGATTGTTGCGAAGATTGTATAACTAATGACCACATATTTGACAAAGGATTTACATGTGCCAGATACGGTTTGTATGAACGTGTAGTAATGATGGAGTACAAATATAGTGACAAAAGTTATATAGGAAACAAGCTTGGAGATATTCTCTATGACAGAATAGTAATTGAAGAATTGGATTTTAATGTTATAATTTCTATACCAATACATAAAAAAAGAATGGAGAAACGAGGGTTTAATCAAGCGGAGATAATGGCGAAACGCCTAAGCTATAGATTGGGCAAAGACGTCTTTAGAGATTTTATGATTAGGGTTATAGATACCGTACCTATGAAAAATTTAGGGATTGCGGAGAGACGTGAGAATGTCAAGAATTCCTTTGTACTGAAAAAAGAAGCCATAAAGGAAATTTCGGGCAAAAATGTTTTGCTAATTGATGACATTTATACAACGGGTAGCACTTTTGATAGTGCAGCTGAGGTGTTAAAAAAGAATGGTGCAAATAAGGTTTACATTTTAACCTTTGCGGCAGGAGGAAATGTTATCAAATAATTTGTTATATTAGTCGTTTAGGTCTGTGGTTGAAAGGCCATGCCAGCTACGGGCAAAGGGTCCCACGTAAGCATTACGCAAGGCGGATGTGATCATGGCGTAGTTTAGAAGTAAGTCCTCCGAAAAATTCGGGTCAAGGCAAGTGTGGGGGCAAAGACCAGGTCAGCTAAACGACTACTATATATATATAATTATCGTATCAATTTACTTGTAAAAAATGACTAGTATGGTATAATAATTGTAACAACTTAATTTTAAGGAGGGCACAGATATGAAGGTTATATTAACAAGCAAGAACATCAAAACAAACGATTACTTAAAGGACACTATTGAAAAGAAAATGCAGAAACTTGGCAAGTACTTTTCTGATGACATAGGTGTCAATGTAATGCTCTCAGCAGAAAAAAAGATGGAGAAGATTGAAGCGACAATCAAAGTTCGTGGAATGATTTTTAGAGCAGAAAGCAAATCTGAAGACATCTACGAAAGCATTGACAAGGTGGTTGACAAACTTTCTACACAAATGTCTAGGTTCAAGAGCAAGCTACAAAAGAAGCACAGAGATAACAAAGACATGGTATTTGCTGAATGGCCAGAACCAGAAGTGAATGAAACAGATGAAGAAATTAAGGTTGTCAAAAAGAAAAAATTTGAACTTACACCTATGACAGTGGAAGAAGCAATCTTACAAATGGAAATGCTAGAACATAGATTCTATGTGTTTATGAATATGGAGAGCCAGAGCGTAAATGTTGTTTACAAGAGAGACAATGATGCTTATGGACTTTTAGAAACAGAATATTAGTTAATGAGGCCGACCCGAAAGGGTCGGCATAATTTGGTATAAGGGGAAAATGCATAATTTTATTAATAATATAACATCTGGAGTGGGAATTAATGATATTATAGATATCATTCTAGTAGCTTTTATAATTTACAAGATACTAGAATTTATAAAAGAAAGTAGAGCAGAGCAGCTAATCAAAGGTCTGATTATTTTTGCGTCTGCTACTGTTCTTTCTGGCCTGTTTAATTTACATACTTTAAACTGGATTTTGAAAAGTACTATGACGGTTGGTGTAATTGCATTAGTTGTAGTTTTTCAGCCTGAATTGAGAAGAGGGCTTGAATATATGGGACGAAGTAAACTACTAAAAACAGGGTTTACTCAAATGGATAATGAAAAGGCAAAACTTATTACAAGTGAATTTGTAGAATGCCTTGACGAATTAGCATCCAAAAAAATTGGAGCATTAATTATAATTGAGAGAGAAACTGCTTTAAGCGACATATGCGAAAGTGGAACGAGAATAGATGCAGAAATTTCAAAGGAACTTTTAGGGAACCTTTTTTATGAGGGATCACCGCTACATGACGGTGCAGTAATCATTAGAGGAGATAGAGTACACTCGGCAGGGTGCGTACTTCCATTGACACAAAACCAAGAGCTTCCAAAGGAACTTGGGACTAGACATAGAGCTGGCATTGGTATAACTGAGAATTCAGACTGTGTAACATTAATAGTATCAGAAGAAACCGGTATTATATCAACAGCGAGAGATGGAAAACTAACAAGATATTTAGATAAAAAAGAAGTCGAAAAATTACTTCTTGAGGTATATTACGATAGTGGCAAGAACGAATTCTTACAAAACGTGAGAACCGCAGCATCAAAGCTGGGGAGGGACAAAGATGTTTCAAAATAGTTCGGCAAACAAAATAATAGCTATTGTTAGTGCCATAGTTTTATGGATTTATGTAGTTGGATCAGTTGATCCTATGATACAACAAAAATACGAAGGAATTCCGATACAGCTAATAAATCAAGACAGTTTAATTGGTCAAGATTTAGCTGTCTATGATACAGGAGATTTGTTTGTAGATTTAGTTTTAAAGGGATCTAGAGCAGAGATATCAACTTTAGATGAAAGTGATATTAGAGTAACCGCTGACCTTTATGGCAGACATGTTGGTAAAAACTATGTACTTTTGGATGTTCAAGTGCCAAAAGGAATTAGGATAGAAAGTAAATCTCTTGAAAAGGTTGTAGTTCAAATTGAGTCTTTGGTTTCTGAAACCAGGCCAATAGAGTTACAGGTTAACGGCAAGACTGCAAGTAATAGAGTAATTGGCAAAACCGAAATCTTACCAAAAGAGGTTACTATTTCTGGTGCAAAATCATCACTTAAAGAAGTTAATAAAGTGGTAGCTCAAGTTGATGCAAAGAATTTGACTCAAGATATAAACAAGATTAAATCCAAAATAGTACCGATTAATGACAAGGGTAAGGCTGTTAACTTTGTAAATCTCAGCAGTGGAAATGCAGAAATTACAGCTGAGCTAGATTATCTCAAAGAAGTTAAACTTAATGTTCAAACAAAAGGCAAGGTTGATAGTGCATACAAAGTTGATAACATCAGCACTCCAAGCAAAATTTGGATTCAAGGAAGCAACAAGGATTTAAAGGAAATTGAAGAAATAGATGCAGAAGATGTAGATATTAGCGATGTTACAGAAACAACAAAATTAAAAATAATTCCAAAATTGCCAAAGGATGTTAAATTGGCTAAATTGTCAAAGGATATAGGAATTTCAATAACCATAGCACCACAATCGCAAAAGGACTTTGTATATACTGAAGGTGAAATGAATATTGTCAATTTAGACGAAGAGTTTACAGCAGAAGTCAAAGGCAGTGTCACTGTTACAGTATTAGGTAGCGAGGATAGTCTAGGTGGCTTTGATAAAGGTGATTTGGAAATTAAATTGGATTTAAAGGGGCTTGAAAAGGGGACTCACTCTGTTGATATTGAACCAATATTAAACAAGAATGGACTTACAGTTAAGCTTTATCCAAAAGAAATTAAAGTAGTGATTAAGTAAAGTATTTATGAAAAAGGGGGAATTACAGTGGGTAGATTATTTGGAACAGATGGAGTGAGAGGTATTGCTAATTCAGAGCTAACACCGGAGCTTGCTTTTAATTTAGGTAAAGCAGGAGCTTTTGTATTAGGCAAAAGGAAGGACTTGGCGAAACCTAAATTTATTATAGGAATGGATACAAGAATTTCTTGTGATATGCTAGAGAACGCAATAACAGCAGGTATTTTGGCTGTTGGAGGCGACGTAATAAAGGTAGGGGTTTTACCAACTCCTGCTATTGCTTTTTTGGTTAAGAAATATGGCGCTGACGCAGGTGTTGTTATTTCAGCATCGCATAACCCATACGAATTTAATGGCATTAAATTCTTTAATGGTGATGGGTTTAAGCTAGATGATTCAATTGAAGATGAGATCGAAGACATAATAGTTAGAGATATTGATGTAAATAGCCATATAACTCATGACAAGATAGGCAAGTGCGTAGAGGCAGACGACAGTGCTTTGGATCAATATGCAGAGTTTTTGCTAGGGACTGTTGATTATAATTTGGCAGGTAGAAAAATAGTACTTGATTGTGCAAATGGGGCAGCATACAAAGTTGCAGAAAAAGTTTACAAGGCGCTAGGTGCAAATGTTGTAGTAATGGGAAACGCACCAAATGGTGTTAATATTAATGACAACTGTGGTTCTACACATGTTGAAGGCTTAATGGAAGCAGTAGTTAGAGAAGGTGCTTTTGTTGGTATGGCATATGATGGAGATGCAGATCGTCTAATTGCTATAGATGAACGTGGCAGAGTTATTGATGGAGATAAGACTATTTGTATTTGTGCAAATATGCTCAAAAAAAGTGGAGAACTGACTAATAATCTAGTTACTGCAACAGTAATGAGCAATATCGGTTTACACAAATATCTAAGAGAATTAGGTTGTAAAGTGAATGTCACAGGAGTTGGCGATAGATACGTCCTTGAAGATATGCAAAAAACAGGTTGCGTAATAGGTGGAGAACAATCAGGACATATTATTTTCTTGAACCATACAACAACAGGTGATGGGATTTTGTCATCACTACAGGTTGTAAATGCAATTTTGAAATCAGGAAGGAGTGCCTCAGAACTTTCTGATGAGGTCGTTATATTCCCTCAGGTTTTAAAAAATGCAAAAGTATTAAATCAAAACAAAAATAAATATGACAAAGACCAAGAAGTTATTGATGCAATTGCAAAGGCACAAGAAACAGTTGGTGATAAGGGCAGAGTTTTAATTAGACCATCAGGAACAGAACCATTAGTTAGAGTAATGATTGAAGGGGAAGATATTGAGTTAATTGGAATTTTGGCAGATGGACTTGCAAGCCTTATTAGTAATAAATTTGGACAATAATAGTGGAACAATATATAGGAGTTAAATATAAATGAAAAAATACGAAGTTAAGGATATTAATTTAGCAAAAAGTGGACATCAAAAGATAGAATGGGTTAAAAACAATATGCCACTTCTAGCAGCCCTAGAAGAAGAATTTAAAATAACAAAACCATTTGAAGGAATTAAAATTTCTCTTTCAATTCATATGGAAGCAAAAACAGCATATCTTTGTGTAGTATTAGCGGCAGGAGGAGCACAGCTTGCAGCAACAGGCAGTAATGTTTTGAGTACGCAAGATGACGTAGTTGCGGCATTAGCAGATAGAGGTATTAGCGTTTATGCAATTCATGGAGCAACAGAGGAAGAATATGCAAGACATATTGAAATGTCTCTTGAGCAAAAATCAAATATTATTATTGATGATGGTGGAGATCTTGTTTCAATGCTTCACAACCAAAGACCAGACCTTGCGACAGAAGTTTGGGGTGGATGTGAAGAAACTACAACAGGAATAATTAGACTAAAAGCAATGGAGCGAGAAGGGGTACTTAAATTCCCAATGGTTGCAGTAAATGATGCAGATTGTAAACATTTATTTGACAATAGATATGGAACAGGACAATCTGTTTGGGATAGCATAATGAGAAATACTAACTTAATCGTAGCAAGCAAAACAGTTGTTGTTGCTGGATATGGTTGGTGCAGCAGAGGTATTGCAATGCGTGCTGCAGCTTTAGGTGCAAAAGTAATCGTAACAGAAATAAATCCAATTAGAGCTATGGAAGCGAAGATGGATGGGTACGAAGTGATGACAATGAGCAGTGCAGCTCCACTTGGCGATTTCTTCGTTACAGCTACAGGGTGTGCTCATACAATTAATCTAGACCATATGAAAGCTATGAAAGACAAAGCTATCTTAGCAAATGCAGGACATTTCAATGTGGAAATTGACGTTGCAGCAATAGAAAAAGAAGCAGTAGATAAAAGAGAAGCAAGAGCAAATATTATGGAATATACTCTTGATAATGGCAAGAGAATTAATATTATTGCAGAAGGTAAACTTGTGAATATTGCAGCTGCTGACGGACATCCAGCAGAAATAATGGACTTAAGCTTTGCTGTACAGGCCATGTCAGCTTTATATATTAAAGATAATTACCAAAACCTAGAAAACAAAGTTATTGATGTTTCTGGTGAAATCGATAATGTAATAGCAAACAAGAAGCTAGAAAGCTGGGGTATTACAATAGATAAACTAACAGAGGAACAAGAAAAGTATTTAAACAGCTGGAATGTATAAAGAGAAGGTGTAAAAAATGTTAAGCTACGAAAGTATTCAAAAAGAAGCAATTAAGGCAGTAGAAGAGGTGCTACAGGAATCAAAACTTCAAGCTGGAGATATCCTAGTTATTGGATGTTCTTCAAGTGAAATTGTTGGAAAGAGAATTGGCAAAGGCTCATCAATTAATGCAGCAGAAGCAGTTTTTGATGGCATTTATCCAATCCTTTGTGAACGAGGTATATTTTTGGCAGCTCAATGTTGTGAACACTTAAATCGTGCAGTTATTATTGAAAAAGATGCCTTGCTAAGAGGAACTGAAATTGTAAATGTTGTTCCACAAATGCATGCAGGTGGATCATTTGCAGTAACAGCTTACAAGAATTTTAAAAATCCAGTTGCAGTTGAAGAAATAAAAGCACAAGCGGGAATGGATATTGGAGATACTTTAATCGGAATGCAGCTTGCAAAAGTTGCAGTACCACTTAGAATTAGTGTCAAACAAATTGGTGAAGCTCATCTACTTTGTGCAAGAACAAGACCTAAATTTATAGGTGGAGAACGAGCAGTTTATGATGTAGCATTATCCGGTGGAGATATTAAGAGATAGGAGAAGCAAATGAAGAATAAAAGAATAAGTATTTTGGTAGCAATATGTTTATTAGTAAGTGTATTTGCTCCTACAGCGGTATTTGCTGGTGGTGACTTATCCAAAAGCGAAATTCAAAAAATCAATAACAAGTTTGAAACTCCAGGTACGAAAATAGTAAGATTGGAGGATGTTTCTTCTAGTATGAGCAAAAGTAAAGTTCTAAAAGAAATAACTTCATATAAGCTAACATATAAATATACACAAAAGGGGACACTATCATCAAGTGTAAAAAAATACTATGAGGACAAAAGGAATTTAAGTGCAATAAAATCCACTGTAAAGCCAGTTTATGCATTTGTAACAAAGCCTACAGATTTAAGACAATTCCCAACAGATGATTGGGCACATATGTCGTATAGATATTCTACCAGTGATAACTTTCAAGAATGCTCCCTAAGAATAGGTGAAGGCGTTTATATAATGCATTACTCAAAAGACCGTAAGTGGGCATTTGTAGGTACAGAATATTATATGGGCTGGGTTAAAATATCTGATCTAGGCATCTCAACCAAAGAGGACGTAATAAAATACACAAATGCTGACGATTTTTATATGATAACTAGAACTTCTACAGGAACGTTAAACAAGAAAAAAACAACACTGTTAATGGGAACGAAGTTACAGAGAAATGAAGATGGAAATGCTTTGTATCCTGCTAGAGATACCAAGGGTAAGGCTGTTCTTAAAAGCGAAAAGTTAAGTAGCAAGTATGAAGCCCATAGAGGATATCTAGATTTCAAAAGAGATACTTTAGTAAAACAAATGAAAAAGTTTGAAGGTGCAGCCTATGGCTGGGGAATGGATAACCTTAGACAAGATTGCACATCTAGTGTTATGTCGGCATATATGACTTTCGGTATCTTGATTCCAAGAGATACATCTTGCTGGGTTAATATCAAAGGTAGAGTTAGCCTTGCGGGCAAATCACGTGGGCAAAAAATTAGTGCTATAAATAAACTCTCAAAAGGAGATTTAATTTACTATAGAGGACATGGAATGATGTTTACAGGGACTAAGAATGGAAAACCTGTAATAACTCATCAAACATATCCAAAAGCGAAAACAGAAATTATGCCAGATAGCTTAATTGACAAAACAGACTACATATATAATGTAATAGGCAAAAAATAAAACCATTGCTAATAAATATGTGTCTGCAAAGGTTCGGAAAGTGAAAAGTGTGCAAAAATTCTGAATTGACAATCAAATGTAAATATATACATATCAAAGGCGTGTTTGCAGTAAACATGCCTTTATTTATTAGTGCAATAGAATTAATATTCTGAATAATCTCAAAAAACCATTGTCTTTATTACAATATAGTAATATAATACAAATTAGAGTATAAGAAAGACAAATGGAACTTTTAGAAAGGAGTATATCATGTTTGAAACTATTAACTCGATTGTTACGACTATCAACGGATATGTATGGGGATGGCCGATGATAATCCTACTACTAGGAACACATTTGTTCCTAACATTTCGTACTGGATTTATTCAAATTTATTCTATTACAAAGGGAATTAAACTTTCAGTAGCAAAAGATCCTGATGCTGAGGGGGAAGTAAGCCAATTTGGTGCATTGACAACAGCACTTGCATCAACTATCGGAACAGGTAATATTATAGGGGTTGGAACAGCAATCGCCCTTGGTGGACCTGGCGCAGTGTTGTGGTGCTGGTTAACTGGTGTATTTGGTATAGCTACTAAATATGCAGAATCATTAATTTCTGTCAAATATCGTGTAAAAACAGAGGATGGCAGAATGCAGGGTGGTGCAATGTACGCCCTAGAACGTGGACTGAATATGAAATGGCTTGGAATGTTATTTGCAATATTTGCTGGTTTTGCCTCATTCGGAATAGGTTGTGCAACTCAAGTAAATGCTATTGCAACAGTTGTAAACGAAAATTTACATATTCCACAATGGGTCGTAGGTATTGTGATTGCAGTACTAACAGCAGTTGTTATCTTTGGAGGAATCAAAGCTATTGCAAAGGTATGTGAGAAATTAGTACCATTTATGGCAATATTCTATGTTCTTGGATGTATAATTATTTTGTGTATTAATTATGATTACATTATTCCAGCTATAGTTACAATTTGTAAGCTTGCATTTACACCTGGCTCAGCTGCAGGTGGTTTAGTTGGTAGTGGTATTATGCTTGCAATGCGTTTTGGTGTAGCTAGAGGATTATTCTCAAATGAATCAGGGCTTGGTTCTGCTCCAATCGCAGCAGCAGCAGCTCAGACAAGAAACCCAGTTCGTCAGGCGCTTGTATCATCAACAGGAACATTTTGGGATACAGTTGTAGTTTGTTTAATGACTGGACTTGTATTAGTATCAACAATTATGAAGAACCCATCAATCAATGCTGATGAAGTTCCTAACGGTGGAATTTTAACTTCAATGGCATTTGCACAGATTCCATATATTGGACCATTCATTTTGGTAGTTGGAATTATAGCATTTGCATACTCAACTGTTCTTGGTTGGGCATACTATGGTGAACGTTGTGTAGAATATTTTGCAGGAGAAAGAGGACTAATTCCATACAGAGTACTATACGTTCTTGTAGCAGCAATAGCACCAATAGTAGCACTTGATTTTGTATGGTTAATTTCAGACACACTAAATGCTTTAATGGCAATACCAAATCTAATTGCAGTATTGTTATTATCACCAGTTATTGTTAGTGAGACAAAGAAATATATTCATGATCTGGATAAGATTGACGACACACCTGTACCAGTAATTAAGACAGGTAAAATAAAATAACTATAGGATAATTGCAGTATTGACTAAAATTTAAT
>JAVWMQ010000007.1:0-50037 GCA_036637375.1 Anaerovoracaceae bacterium | reverse complement strand
ATACTTTTGTCAAATACTATTTATATATCAATACTTTTAGTTCCTCATCAATCCCAAATATTGTTTTGCCTGATTCTGCTAATTCACATAGCACTTTTACAGTTTCCCCTGTGATAGTTTCTCCTGGACACACAAATGGAATTCCTGGAGGATACGGTATTAGTATTCTGGCACTTGTCTTGCCCTCCGCAGCCTTTAATGAAACAAATTCTTTTTTATCAGTTATAACACCTTTATCCCCTGGCTTTGGAATGTAAAAACCACTGATTTCACTATCTAATCGCTTATCACCGATATACTTTTTTGATATTTCCTTTAGGGCTGAGATTAAACTTTCCATATGTTTCTTTGTATTCCCAATTCCAGACATACACATTAATATATCTCCTGTAAAAAACTCTGCAACAATATTGTTTTTTAGGAGCAGCATTTCCAGCTTATATCCATCAATCCCCAGCTGGCTAAAGTCAAAATTAAATTTCGTTTTGTCTAGATTCGGAACATCTATTGTCCTAAGGCAATCTATTTTTTTGGCTTCATTGTATAGGTATTCTATATTTTGCTCCCATTCTCTAATTAATTCTTTGCCATGATGTTTTAGAATTTGACCGTTGATATATAAAGATGCCATCAAAACATAAGACGGGCTTGTGCTTTGAACTAGAGCCAGTTTTTCTTCTAATAAATATTTATCTACTCTATCGCTCATAATGTTAATGACTGCGCTTTGTGTAAAAGATGCCAAGGTTTTGTGTATACTGTTTATAACGATATCTGCCCCTGAGCTTTCTGCAGACTTTGGCATATCTTTGGCTGTACCAAACTTTTCAAAAAACTTTAGATGTGCGCCATGAGCTTGGTCAACAATTAGTATTTTGCCTGCTTTATGAACAACTTTTGCAATACTTTCTATGTCACTGCACACGCCATAATAATTAGGACTTGGCAATATAACTGCTTCTACATCATCATTTAAGGCTAACGCCGCCTCAATGGTTTCCGCCTTAACCTCTCCTAAGATTCCTTCCTTTAGAAGTTCTGGATAAACATATTCCACATTTAAACTTCCTAGCTCTATTCCACTTTGGACCGATTTGTGACAGTTTCTAGCTGCTAGAACGGTTTTCCCCTTTGGCACTGTCCCAAGTAAAGCACCCATTATGCCCGAGCTTGTTCCATTAATCAGTAAGTACGATTCTCTAGCCTCGTAAAGTTCCTTGTAATCCTCCATAGTTTCTTTAATTATTCCTTCTGGATGAAACAGATTATCTGCCCCAGGAATTTCAGTTATATCCCACTCTGGAATTCTAGTCAAAAATTCACCATAACCGTACCTATTAAATATGCCAAATCCTTTGTGACCTGGCATATGAAATGAAATGGCGTTTTTGTTTGCATGATTTTCCAAAAAATTTTTCATGTAAACCTCCATTAATATTAAACTGTATTTGTCTTATTTTTATAAACCTAACCCTTTGCAAAGGTTAATTACGAAATCCTGAACATTGGTAACGATACCTTTTGAACCAAGGCTGCCTCTGTCGCTAAGCTTATTTACAGCAAACTCAGCTGTATCTACAATATAGAAATTAATTTGTCTAACAGTACCATCTTCCAAAACTCTATAAGTTGGAGTCATATTCCCTGTTGCAATGCTATGTAAAGTTGTAGCCATTCCTATAATTGTAGTAGATTTTTTGATATGTGATCGCATAGTGTCTTGACCTATATAGGTATGCTCCAAAACCTCTGGTAACGGGCCATCATCACGTATAGAACCATTAAGCACAATAGGAACATTGTGTTTGTAACATGTATATATTATCCCATCATTAATGTTTTCTTTATTGATAAAATCTTTTATTGATCCATGCTGGTTAATTTTATTAATGGTATCGATATGGTTGTAATGTCCATTAAAGTGAGGTCTTTGGGTATAAATATCAGAACCTAGTGCTGTTCCAAGGAATCCAGCTTCTAAGTCGTGAGTTGCCAAAGCGTTTCCAGCCAAAAGCCCATCAACATAACCTCCTGCAATTATCTTGCTAAAGGCATCTCTTGCTTTTTGGTCAAAAGCACATGCAGGTCCAAGAACCCACAAAATATGACCATGTTCTTTTTCATACTTCAATGTCTCATAAAGTTCGTCGTAATCACAGCTAAATCCAGTTTCTCTGCTCCTACCTTGTCTAAATGCAAATGCTCTGTCATCAGTACTAACCTCGTCTTTGAAGCAATTTGCATGAACAAATATACCTTCTTCGCAGTCCTCTGTTCTACCAACTACAACAAGGTCTCCCTTTTTTAGATTTCTAAACTCTTTTACAAGAATCTTGCCATTTTCAAGAACTGGTAAACAGTCCATTCTTGATTCTTCTGCTAATAACCATTCCCCATTTATCTTGAAATACTCAGGAAAAATCGAAGTTGCATGAAAGTTATCAGGCGCCGCTTTATCTTTCGGCGCCGGTACTAGTTCTGCATCTTTTGCATTTACAAAAATATCAAGTTCAAAGTCAGGTTCTATGTATTCCCTTAGTTTATAACTCATAATATTCTCCTACTTTGTTATTTTGTCTGTTCCCATATATGCTCTTAGAGCTTCTGGAATAACAACAGAACCATCTGCTTGCTGGTAGTTTTCAAGAATTGCAGCTACAGTTCTGCCAACTGCTAGTCCTGAACCATTTAATGTATGTACAAATTCTGGTTTACCACCTTCTTCTGGTCTGAATCTAATGTTTGCTCTTCTAGCCTGATAGTCTTCAAAGTTACTGCAAGAAGATATTTCAACATATCTACCGTAACTTGGCATCCATACTTCAATGTCATATGTCTTTGCTGAGCTAAATCCTAAATCTCCTGTGCTTAGTGTAACAACTCTATATGGGATTTCTAATCTCTTTAGCACTTCTTCTGCTGATCTAACTAAACTTTCAAGTTCGTCGTAAGATGTTTCTGGTTTAACAAATTTCACTAATTCTACTTTGTTAAACTGGTGCTGACGAATCAACCCTCTTGTATCTCTACCAGCTGAGCCGGCTTCTTTTCTCCAACAAGGTGTGTATGCAGTATAATAGATAGGAAGCTCTGTTTCTGGTACAATTTCCTGAGCTCTCAAGTTTGTTACTGGTACTTCTGCTGTAGGAATTAAGAAAAAGTCCTTAGCTGGCACGTGGAACATATCGTCTTCAAATTTAGGTAATTGCCCAGTTCCTGTCATAGCATCTCTATTAACCATAAATGGTGGTAAAATTTCTTCAAAATCATGTTCTTCTGTATGAAGGTTAAGCATAAAGTTAATTACTGATCTCTCAAGTCTTGCTCCAAGTCCCTTGTAAACTGTAAATCTTGCTCCTGCAATTTTTGCAGCTCTTTCAAAATCTAGAATATCTAGGTCTGTTCCCACATCCCAGTGTGCTTTTTGTTCAAAATCAAATACTCTTGGTTCTCCGTATTTACGAACTTCAACATTCTCAGTATCATCTTTGCCTACTGGCACATCTGCATTTGGTGTGTTTGGAATGTTTAGTATAGCATCCTTTAGTTCTTCCTCGATTTTAGCAACCTGCAAGTCTAGCTCTTTAATTTCATTACTAAGCTCTTTCATTTCTGCCATTAGCTCAGTTGTATCTTTGCCTTCTTTTTTAAGTTTAGGAATTTCCTTTGAACAAGTGCCCTGCTTGTTTTTCATCTGTTCTACAGTTCCTAAGATTTCTCTTCTAGCCTTGTCAAGTTCAAGTACATTGCCAATGCCAAAGTCCCCTTGCCCTCTTCTCTCTACTGCTGCTTTTATTCCATCAAAATCTTCTCTAATCTTTTTTATATCTAACATTTCTATACCTTTCCTTTAACAAATAATATTAAAATAAATTCCTCTTGTACATAGTGTACAATTCTAATAAAATTTCTACTTTTTCTTGCATTTCTACTTGGAACATTGACGCAGTGTCATAATCTTCGTTTTCAAGAGCCCTTATAACTTTTGTAAGCAGGCATTGATCATTTAATGTTGTTTTGCCTAGCTCAATACGCAATTTATTAATTCTGCTCCAATATGCTATATCATAATCTTCACAACTTTGGTCGTCATGAAGCTTTTTTGTCTGTCTAATTAAATCCATTACATTTGGTACAATTCTATTATGCAATTCAGTTGACCACTGTGCAGTTATTGCCGCCTTAAACGAATCAATATTTCTTTCATTTAGAACATCATCAACACCTAGCACCTTCATTTTTTCTGGCTGGTCTTCAAATGCACAAAGGTTTTCCCATACTGTTCTTGGCGCTCTACCAAAGTAAATGTCTCTATCTGCTGGAGTGAAGCTTTCATAAACATTTTCTTCGCTCCTATAAATTCTATTCTTTTCTAAGTAAAAATCGTCCTCACCAAATTTTTTGGAAATAGATTTTTCTAATTCTTCTGAGGTTTTACCGTTTTCAAGAACGGCTTTAATTCCATCAAGCATTGCCATATAAGATGCTGCAATTACTAGATATGTATTACTTGTTGGACATGGGCCTCTAAGCTCAAATCTTGTTGCTAGAGGATTATTAATATCTCTTATAAGACCAACTAATACAGTTCTATTTCTCGATGGTAGCTTTGGACTATGTCCTAGGGATGTTACAACACAAACTGGTGCCTCATAACCTGGCTTTAATCTTTCAAAAGCATCATTACTTGACGCTACAAAAGGATTAATAGCTTCATAGTTCTTAAGTAGTCCCATTAATGCCCCAAACCCTATCGGACTTGCAAAGTCCTTGGTCATATCTTTTGGGCTAAATAAATTGATAAGTTTACCACTCTTTAGCTTTGCTGCAACTCCAAGGTGAGTATGCTCTCCAGAACCTGCAATTCCAGGTAAAGGTTTTGCCGCAAATGTAACCTCTAATCCATGCATTCTAAATACATCTCTAACAATATATTTAACCATATTTTCATTATCTGCTGCTTGAAGTGCTGTTGAATATTTCCAGTCTATTTCAAGCTGTTCCATAACATGGTCGTAATGGCCCGAATGTCCCATTTTGGCTTTAACACCACCGACCTCTTTATGTCCCATTTCAACTTCCAGTCCATATTTATCAAGTATAATTAAGGACTGTTCAAGTGCTGTTCTAACAGGCCCTACAGTTCGTTTCCAGTATTGTTCCTTTAGAACCTGAGCTGTTGAAAGTTCTTCTCTATCCGCCTGATCATCAGGCGTTTTAACCCAAAATTCTAATTCTGTTGCACTTGTTAATACAAATTCTTCAATTTCATCATCTTTGTTCATATCAAGGTTTTCATATACATAAGGATATTTTTGTAGAAGTTCGCCCATCTCTTTTTTGAACCCTTCAATGCTATCCCTTAAAATCACCCTTGATCCAACTTCTGCTACATCATTATGAACCAGGAAAGCTGGGACTCTAAGAGTCCCAACTGGCAATCCTGTTTTGTAATCCATGTGTCTAAAGTTATGGTCGACGTACCAATTAACATTTTTGTCTGGAATAATATCAACTTTTGCATTGTTAAGCACTGCAATTTTAGGTAAAACTACGCTGGAACCATCTGTTTGGACACCAGTAGCCATAAGTTTATCAAAGTCAGACAAAAAAGCCTCTACTGGGATTTTTTCATCTGTATCATTTCCACCTACGTCAATACCAACTAGCGACACAAATCTAACTTCCTTATGTTTTGAAAGTATCTCTGCCACTGCTTCTTTGCTATGCTTCTCTTTTGGTATGCAAAATAGCATATTATCTAAATCAAAATCTAACATTTACGCCTCCCTTATAATTATAATCTCTTTAACGCTTTTTCTAATTCTTTCATGTACTGTCCGTATTTCTCCCAGTTACCATTCTTTAGAGCTGATTGAGCATTATTGTATGCTTCATTTGCTTTTTTGATATAGTCTGCGTGAGTATATTCTTTGCCTGGTTCTTTATTTCCTGTAGATGAGCCATTTGTAACAGAGCCTTCTCCAAACAGTGAATTTAAAGCTTCGCCAAGAGTTGGTTTATACGCAATCTTGTCTCCATAAGCAACTATAACTCTCTTAACTTCCGGTATACTTGAATTTGTAGATTCAAGGTAAACTGGTTCAACGTAAAGCAGTGAGTCTTCAATTGGAATTACGAACATATTTCCTCTGCTATAAGTAGATCCAGAAGAGTTCCATAATGAGAATTCTTTTGAAATCTCTGTATCCTGGTCAATTTGAGCCTCAATCTGCCTTGGTCCATAAACAACCTTGCTCTTTGGTAGTTTGTAAAGCATTAATTCTCCATAAGCTTTACCATCATTACGAGCAACTAATAGCCCTGTCATATTCTTTTTGTCCCTTGGAGTAAATGGAATAGAGTTTACAAACTCAGTATTTTTCTCTCTTGGAAGCTTCATAATGTAGTAATTTGGCTCCATAGGAGTTTCTTCTGTTCCATATATTTCATTTGCAATATCCCAAAGGTCTTCGTTTTGGTAGAATACTTTTACATCATTCATATGATAACGGCTGTATACTCTAGCCTGAATATCAAACAATTGATTTGGGTATCTCATATGTGCCTGTAATTCTTTTGGCATTTGATCTAAATCTTTAAATAGTTTAGGATAAATGCTCTTAAATGTCATAGCTATAGGATCTTCTTTGTCTACAACATAGTAGTTTACATCTCCATTATATGCATCTATAACAACTTTAACTGAGTTTCTAATGTAGTTTACGCCTGATTTTTCCGCAAATGGTTCTGAATATGGGAATTTATCACTTGTTGTGTAAGCATCTATCATCCAGTAAAGCTTACCGTTTTCTGCAACAATGTACGGATTCTTGTCATATTCAAGATATGGCATAATCTTTTGTACTCTATCTTTAATGTTTCTATTAATTATAATCTTTGAGTTGTTTTTGATATTTGAAGATACGAACAGTTTTAAACTGTTTTCCTTTATAGCAAACATAAACCTATTTAATGGGTTCAGTTTAATTCCTGCTGATCCTTCATAACGAGTATAAGCATTGCTATCGCCATTTGGATAGTCAAACTCATCTTCGTTAGCTCCAACAACTGCATAATCATTTGTAAGTTCACCAAAATAAATTTCTGGTCGATTAATCTTGATTTCTGGTACAGATGATTCAGGTGGAATATCCTTAACTAGCATATTTGGCTGTCCACTTTCTGTAACCTCGTCAACTCTGGATAATGTAATACCGTATCCATGAGTATATTTCAGATGTCTATTAATCCATGTCTGGCTAATCTTTTCCTCATCTATTTCTCTTGCTGATAAATAAGTCTGTGTATATTCGCCATTAACCATGTATCTATCAACATCTACGTCTTTAAATAAGTAGTATTGTCTAATACTCTGAGTTTGATTATAGAATTTTTCAGCTGGTAAATAGTCATTAATTCTAATATTTGAAATAGCTGATTCATTCTTTTTGATATCCTCACGAGTAAGGTCATTGCTCGCCTTAAATGGCTCAACTGCAACTTTATCTAAGCCATAAGCTTTTTGAGTATATTCAATATTTCTCTCTAGATATTTGCTTTCTTTTGCAATTTCATTTGGTGATACAATTAGGTTCTGAGTAACAATACCAGCTCCAATTCCAAGAGCTCCAATAATAATCATTATAATTGGAATCTTTGCAATCATCTTTGGCCTATGTTTTTTGATACCAACTACAACTGTAATTGCACCTAAAATTGATAAGCCAATTAATATTCTATATACCCAAAGTGTAATTGTAACGTCTGTGAAACCTGCTCCATAAACAGCTCCATTATGTGCGTGTAATAATTCAAACTGTTTTAAGAAGAAATAAACTCCCATCATTACAAATAATAATGATCCTGCTGTTGTAAGCTGCGTTGAAGCAATTGTTAACAGCTGCTTAGCATTTTCATCATCAAACTCTTTTTTCTTTTGCTTAACACTGTTGATATTTTGTTTTTTTGCAAAAGCACTGCCAGCTTTACCAAAACTGCTAGCAACTTTTTCAAAAGGTGTTCCTTTAAATGGTCCACTAAAGTCAAAGTCCTTACTGTTATCAGTGTAATTTGTTGAATATCCATCAAACCTATCTTCTTCTTCAAAAGTTTGTGGTTCTTCCTCTTTAAACACTCTTGGTGGTCTTGTACCCATTAGCAAAGCATAGTACACAAGAGTAAGCACTAAGAACACTGCCAAAATTACAATTAACAAAGATGTTGCTTCTTTGATAAAGTCTAGTTTAAATACATAAAACGATACATCAAGTCCAAAGATTGGATCTTTTAGGTCAAATGATGTGCTATTTGCAAACTCAAGAGCCTTGAACCAAAGTTTTGTAACTGCAAAGTATGTTACAACTCCACCAAATAGTGCAGCCATACCCCATGAAATAACGTTAATTGTTTTTCCTTCTTCCAAATCATTTGAAACTACTTTTTTGTAGTAGCCTCTCTTAATTAATTTGAAATAAATGTAAGCTAGGAAGGTCATTACTATAAAAGTTGGCACTCCTATCTTTAGTTGTGTAAATAATTGCTTAAAGAATACACTAACATATCCCAACTCTTTAAACCATAAAAAGTCCGTTATAAAACCAATTAAGCTTAAAAACAAAGCAATTACTATTAAAACACCAATTATTATAAATTGATGTTTGCGCATTCGCTTGCCTGCGCTAGTTTCCTTTTTCATCCTTTTCTTTCCTCCTTATGCATTAGAGCTTTCACTAATCAACAATTTGTGCCCCGCCGCCTTCATCTTGTATATTTTTTTAATTCTCTTGTTGTTCCTATCTTCAATAGTCCACACGTAGTAGTAGTTTCCTGCTACCTTAATATCTCCAATTTCTAGAATATCAAATTTCTCACTTTTACCTTTATTTTTTTCACCTAAAATTTCCTGTTTCAATGGACTTTTTGCCTTAACAATTGCAAAGACACTATCATCCTGGCTCTTGTGAAACGCTACACGCTCAGACTCAAAGGCAATAATAGTACCAACTATCTCTTCATCAAAGTAATGAACTTTGCCATTTACATCCTTATACCATTCATTCTTTTGGATATCTTTTGCATTTTTTAATTCTTTAAATGTGTATTTTTTGCCTTTTTCATATTTTGCGCTTTTGCTATACTTAATTGTCTTGATATTCTCTTTGTAGTTCTTATCAATTTGTAACTGAATTAACCCAGTCTTGTCATCAATAAGCGATGACCTTTCTGATATAATTGTTTCCTTGGATTTTTCTTCCTTTACAACTAGGGAAAAAGCTTTGTTTGCAATTTTGTCCATTTCCAGCGCAACAACACTGTTTGGCATTGTTATTCTAACTACTAATAGTCCAATAACAATTACAATTATCAAAATAAGCGTTCCTATAACAAACCTTACTTTAGAGCTAGCTTCTGGAATATATTCGATTTCGCTAACCTCTCTTTTTTCTGTGTTGTTCTGTTCATTCCACACTGCCGGATCAATAATAACTTGAGCCTTTTGTGGCTGAGTATCTATTTCTTCACTCTCATTGTTTTCACTTTTACCATCCACACAAAGATCCTTTTGTTCCATAGGCTCATGAACTTCCTGAGGTTTTTCAACTGTAAGTTCTAGTTCTTCGGCTTCTGAAGGCTCAATTATATATGATGCAACTTCATAAGAAGGTTCTGGTTCTTCATCACTTGGCTCTTCATCACCGTAATCTTCCTCGTCATCTATTGTAAGTTCCATTTGCTCAAGAGGAGGTAAGTCAAGCTTCGTAACAATAACCTTTTCAACCTGTGCCACTTCCTCTGGTATATCTATGGTTGAACTTTGTTCTTTTGCTTCGTCTAATGGTTCACCCGCTTCTGGATTGTCTACTATCTCTGGTAAGATTCCATTCTCTGATGTTTCAGTCTCTAAAACGTCTTCATTTTCTGAGCAATTTGTATCAGCAATTTGGCAAAAATCCGAACTCTCTGTGGATTCAATTAACGTGGGACCTTCCTCATCATTTTCTGAGCCACTGTTATCTCCTGGGGTCGAAATTTCCCCATTGCCAAAAAAGTTTCTATGTTTTTGAGCTCTCTGTGGTAGCACATCTTCGTTGCTATCCTTGAAGAATTCACTGTCATTAAAGAATAGTTCTCTTGATTTAGCCATTTCTTCAATTTGACTTGTAGCTTCTACCATAGGGCCTGTGTGCACATCCATGAATCCGGCCACATCACTTTCAAGTCCACCACTATCAATTTTACGTTCTAGTCTTTCGTATTCTTTATCTAGTAGTTCTTGGAATTCTTCATTTTTCTTACTAAATGTATAGAATTTATCAATTTCTTTTGATTCTTCTTTGATTCCTGCAAGTAGTGATTCATCAGCAACATTCTGTTCATTGTCACTAACAACTTCCTCTTTTACAGGTTCAATAGTGCTTTCAAAGTTCATTTTCATTTCAAGATTTTCCGTTTCGGGGAACTTTGGATTTTTGAAATCTTCTGCACTTACATTGCTATAATCAATAGCCGCCTCATCAGTTACAACTGGTTCTTCTGATTTTTTGTTTCCCCAACCAAATAAATTGGCAAAAAAAGATTTTTTTGCTGGAGCTTTTGTAGCCGCAGTTGCTTGTCTTCTAGGTTCAACCTTTGGAGCTTCCTCAATAACCACCTTTTGAGGTACTGGATCTTTTTCAAATACCATTGTTTCAAATTTCTTTGGTGCCTCATCAGGTTCTGCCTTGAATATTTCCTCAATAACCACTCTATCTGGAGGTGTCATATTTGGTTCATGAATAATTGGCCCTTCGTCAAAGGTCTCAGTTTCAGTCACTGTTTCTCTTGGAAGTTCTACTTCAATCTCTTCCTTTTGAATTTCGTCTGCAAAAATTGAAACTAAGTCTTCCTTAGGTGCATATTTCTTTTCTACATCACCGTCAGCCTCAACCATCACGCTAACTGACGGCTGCAAAATCTCTGGTTCTATATTTTTTCGTTCCTCATGAATATCTTTTGGTTTGCCCTTTGACTTTGTATTTCTAAAAGTATCTGCCAATGATTCAAAGGATATTTCTGACAAATCAATTGCAGGTTCTGCCTTTGGTTCTTGTTTCTTACCAAAAAAAGCAACCTCTTCCTTTTTGTATCTGCTATGCTTATACAATTCATCCGCACCCCAGTCAAAGTTAATATCTCCCGTTTTCTTCGGTGCACTGTTTGGAAATTCTTTTACATCCCAAACGAAGTCATCTACCGGAGTAATCACTTTTATTCTTTCTTGTTCACTCTTAGCTAGGCTTTCTTCAACTTTAGCTCCACAATTGCTGCAAAACTTATCATTTCCCGCCAAAAATTTCCCACATTTTGTGCAATACATAATATCCTCCACTCTAGTTATTTATAAGATCATTAAGTTCTTCTTCTGTATAGACTCTTCCACTCTTGCCTATACTGTATTTGTCCTTCTTCTCCCTGTTTAGGGATTCTTTCTCAAATTCCAATTGATTCTTTGCAACTAATGCTGCAATATCTAACATCGGTTCATTGCTCCCTTCGTCCTTAGATACATTTGTTTTTGGTGCTTCTTTGCAAGCTGTATCAAAACCATCCTCTTGCAATTGTTCCTCAACCTTGCATTCCATTGGACTACTTGCTTTTGAGCACTCTTGAGCTCTAACCTTGCCCCTTCTTTGAGACCTCATTTGCCTTCTTCCCGTATATTCAAAATCTTCCTCACAAGGAAAACCTACATATTCATTGTCTTTTTCGTTATTTATTACTGTGACCTCAACTTTTGAATCACTTCTGTCCTTAATTTGACCATCTAAATTCTTTTCTAAATTCCTATCAATGTTTTGTAATACTTTGAACTGTTTGCTAGATCTTGATAACCACGCAAAAATACCAACTACAGCAATCATTACCATAATTAGCACGCCAACGGCAATAAGTATATCAACTCGTTCAACATTTACATTCAAATGAATATTTCCCATTAATCTAATACTCTCCTATACAAACCTCTCTGTAGATAAACTATACATTATTATACTATGAATGCCTTAGAAGTGCAAATGTATGCAACTAAAAATGTCAAAAAAGCAGTTAATTTCTTTTTTGACATTCATTGATATATTTATTTGTATTCCTCTTAGAATTTTTATTTTGAAACAAAATATAAAAACCCAAAAGCCTTAAGCCTTTGGGTTCTATTTGGTACACCATCGGGGGTTCGAACCCCGGACACCCTGATTAAGAGTCAGGTGCTCTGCCAGCTGAGCTAATGGTGCATATTGTGTGCTTTATTGACACATTTGTTAGTTTACCACTCATAGAATCCATTGTCAACATATTTTTGCACCTTTTCGACATTTGTAAATAATAACAAATGCATTGAATGTTTTTTGTTTTTATTATAGAATAAAATGAGTTAAAACGAGAGGTTTCCAAATGAAAAAACGAACACTTTATATAACCAATACAATAATTGCAATTATAATTGTTGTGGGGTTTCTGTTTACTAGCCAAATAAACAATCACTCTCAGGCTGCTATTTTGCATCATCACGTAGAGAGCATCTCTACATTGTCTGCCGAAAAAGTGCACTCTGATCTTTTGAGTTCTTTTTCTGGCCCTCTTTTTGTTTCCAAAACCATGAGCAACGATGCTTTATTGATAGATTTATTAGGAAATGGTCTAGAAAACACTCCCAAGGGAATAAACAGCCTTACCAATTATCTTAGACATTACCAAAAAGAATATAAGTATGATACATTCTTTTTAGTTTCATCAAAAACCAAAAACTATTACAGGCATACTGGCTTGCACCGAAAAATTAGCCACAACACCAAAAAAGATGATTGGTACTATGATTTTATTAAAAGCAAGAAATCCTTAGAAGTTGTAGTTGATTATGATCAAGGTAATTCAAATAAAATAACTATTTTTATTAACGCTAAGGTCCTTGGTAATGACGGTGAATTGCTTGGGGTTATAGGAACTGGTAAAACTTTAGACAGACTCGCTCCGAGAATTGCCCAGTATGAAAAAGAATACGACCTAAAAGTTCTATTGCTTAACAAATCTGGTGACATTATGATTGATCCACTTACCAAAAAGATTGAAAAGAAGGACTATTTTGCTGGCGACCACCAAGACATCAAAAATGATGTTTTGTCAAACACTACTAGCGTTGCTACAAACTGGGTGCCATCT
Source organism: Anaerovoracaceae bacterium (assembly GCA_036637375.1). Taxonomy (GTDB): domain Bacteria; phylum Bacillota; class Clostridia; order Peptostreptococcales; family Anaerovoracaceae; genus JAVWMQ01. The sequence continues at coordinate 36,840 of JAVWMQ010000007.1, read as the reverse complement.
CCAGGTGGCGGACACTGTGTAAGCAGTCGTTATATATCTGAATTTAACGTATTTCTAATAGTTGAGAAAGATACAAAAGCTATTAATAAAATTGTGAAAAATCAATTCGCAAATAATTTTGGAATAATCATTCTTATTATTATAGCTATCATTTCTACTGTGTTTTATACCGTTAAACAACATAACGACATTGTTTCAAAGGTTGCTTTTACAGACAACTTAACCCAAGCTGTATCTCGTTCATTTTTCTTAGATCATTTAAGTAGGCCTCGTAACTACCTAAAATACAATGGTGGATATCTATTTGTCATTGATGTTGATAAATTCAAGGAGATTAATGACAAGAACGGCCATATTTTTGGAGATTCAGTGCTTAAATTTGTGGCAAGCAAGGCAAAAGAACATTTTGGTGATGATGGATTAATAACTCGCTGGGGTGGCGATGAGTTTGTTGGAATAATGAAAGATCCAGGCTCAGACGATTTGTTTAGGGAGTTTATTGATTCTCTAAACCATGATAAAAACGATATTAACCATCCAATTAATGTGAGTATGGGTATAGTTACCGTCGATTCCAAAAAGGATATACAAGCCCTTATTGACGAAGCTGATGCCCTAATGTACCAAGTAAAATCTCAAAAAAATGGTGGTTTCATATTCCGTAAATAAATAATTTCAACATAGTAAAAAGAATTCTTTTGACCTTAATCAATAGAATTCTTTTTACGTTTTATGAGAGGTTTTACACTTTATATATGTAAATATTCCTTACTTTTATTTAGCTTTTTTTCTTAGTGCAAAAGTTCCTACTCCGCCAGATGCTACTAACAACATCATCCATAATGCAAGATTCATGTCATCTCCTGTTTGAGGTGTTTCATCTTTGTTTCCCTGAGCTGTTCCGTCATTATTATTGTTTTCTGGTTTTGATTCAGGTTTTCCTTCTGGATCTTCTGGCTTATCTTGTGGATTGTCTGGTTTATCTGGTTTTTCTTGCGGTGTACCTTCATCATCGCCTGTGTTGGTGTTTACAAAGGCTGCTGTCATATTACCTTGAATAATATTTCCAACATCCCCAATTGAAGTAGTTTTAAATCCATCTTGATTTGCTCTAACTTCAATAACCTGATAGTTTGTTCCAACCTTAATTCCACTAATTGTGATGCTTTCTCCATGTTTTAACTTGATAATTTCACCACTTCTAATTGTACCACTCTTACTACCTGTGTAAGTGTAAGAAGGATTTGCTGCTGTAATAGTACCAATGTTTACCTTGAATTCAAAGTCTTTGTCTTTATCTGCTGCAGTTCCATTAACCTGTTTGCTAATTGTTAAGCTTCCTGTTTGATCCACAATTACTGGTGGTGGATTTACTGGCTCTTCTTTAATGTTGTCAAAGATAGCTCCATTTACTGCAACTGGGTCTCCCCCTGTAATTGAATATGTACAAGTGTGCTGGAAGCTGTCTGATCCTGTGCCTGCGCTTCTAGTTATATTGTATGTAACATGGTAAACTTTGTTATTAACTTTGTATCCATCTGCTTTTGGTTCATAAATCTTGTAGTAATATGTTGTTGTTGCTCCCTCGTTAAGATTTTTTCCGATTATAGGGTCAAACTCTATTTTCCCAGTTCCGTCATTTTGAACGATTCTAGTTTCACCACCAATTGATTCAAACTTTTCGTTTACCTTTTCGATTACGAAATTAAATTTTTCGTCTTTTACTTCTCTACCATTAATAGTTTTAAAACCATTAATTACTGGAATCTTTGAGTAATGAAGTTCTAATCTATCTATTCCGTTTACTATAAATGTGTTCTGTCTATATGTATTCTGTCTATATGGCACTACTTTAGTTCCATCAACATCAAGGTGAATAACATTATCTCCAGCTATTCTCATATCCTGGTTCAATACTCCATAATTCATATAATCACCAGTTACTGGATCTGTTATTGGAAAGTCTTTAATTTTTATTGTCTGTAGTTTTTCTTCATTTTTAAGTACTTCTAGATTCATATCAGATATTTTGTATATTCTTGTTTCTCCATCAACCTTAAAAGATAGTGATACATTATTGCTTAGGTTATAGTCTAATTTTGGAATATCTCCAGCATTAGCTCCAAACCATTTTAGATCAACAGTCAAGTCCCTTACGGTTCTAGTGACAGTATATTCAACAACACCACCTGAATGTGTTTGGGCAACTCTGCCATCTGTTAGCTCTCCGCCATCAGCTGAGAATTTAACATCTTTCTAAGTTTTGTTAGGTCCTGAAGGTTCATTAAATGGTCTAACCTGTTCAGATCCATTAGCATCCTTATATACAATCCCTGTCAATTCTACTTTAACATCTCTCCCAGGTCCTCCGACATAAACATCCATTTGCTCCCCTGCTCCAAGTCTAACTTTAGCTTCTTGAATTGCATCTGGGATCAAAACTGGATTCCCCTCGGCATCTAGAGTTGGTTCATTATTATCTGGAACCCATGTAGGAGTTAGTGTAAATTCAAATCTCCTTGTATCTCTTTGGTCAAATGTCGGATCTACGATATTGTTTATTACTGTAACAACCTCGCTTTCAGCCCCAGTTGGAGGTGCTTTTTGTGGTTTATCTGGTGCAGCTGGTAATGCTGGTTCTCCAGGGTTATCCACTTCGCCTCCACAAGTTTTGTCATGGACATGTTTGAAATTACATGGGCTTCCTTCTTGTGCTTCTTTGAATCCGCAAGCATCATTATGCTCTTGGTGATTACAAACGCCTTCTGGCACATTTCCGCCACAAGCGTCATCGTGTTGGTGATTACAAGGTTCTCCTACAATCCCTTCTTTATAACCACATTCATCATTATGGTTATTTTAATGTTCAGCTTCGACTGAACATCCATCTCCGTATCCAGATGGTGGAGCTGCAAATGCTGTCATTGGTATTCCACTTATAAGTAGCACCATGGTTAGCAGTACAGCCAACATCTTTCTCTTATGTTTCTGTCTCATGATTTTACCTCCCTAAAAACTTTCGTTAATAAAACTTTCGTTAACCTTTATTTTTAAAATATGATATATATTAGCTATATATCGTTTTTTCTATATTACCTTTCGTATATCGCAAAACATATCACATACAAATATATATTTTTTGTATTTTCCATTTTTTGGTTATTTTTTTGTGGTTTTTTTGATATACCACGCTATTCTTGTTGATTTTTCAACATTTATTGACAAAAAAGTTTTTTGCAAAAAATAAAAAAAAGAGAAATAATTTCTCTTTTTTTCGTCTATATTATTGCACAACTATAACTTATATATAGTTTATTATGTTATGGAGCTATTTAAAAAGCACTACTGTGACCCCTAAGTTTCCCGAAATATATCTATTAAAATCTCTCAGCTGGGGACAAACATCAATGAACTCTCTCTTTTTGTCTTCCCATTCTTCGCCCTTAGCAGTTTCTCTAACTATACCCCTTAACATTGGTTCTTTTAGTTTGCTCTTTACTGCCACTTTAATTGATCCGCCTACTCCTGATGACCCGTAACCATGAACAATTACTGCAGATTTATAGCCTGCCATTTTTGCTGTTGACAAATCATTTACAAGTTTTTGCATAGCAATGGCAACCGTTGGCATACCACGTTCTAAATTGATTTCTTTTACCTTAACTGCGCCCATTATTATACCTCCTTGATTTAACTATCTGTCAAACAACAATAATTTAGTCTCTACTAATTTTGTTTACAACAATACCTGTTACTAATGCTGCAACACCAAGTCCTATAATTAATATAAATGTACTTGTGTAGTCCCCATTTGAAGCTTCAATCAGTTTACTTGAAATCATTGGTCCTAAAATTGCCGCTGGAACAATTGAAAAAATCGCTAAACTAAAGTTCTTTGGAAAATTCTTTGGTCCAAAAGTCGCAAGTACAAATGACGAAGTCATTGTAGGGCCTCCACCATATCCTACGCCAACTAATAATAATCCAAGTAAAACAAATGCTACTGCTGATGTTGTTGCTCCAAGGAATAAGCTCACCCCTGCTGCAATCATAACAATACAGTTTATAATTAAAGTAATCTTACGTCCTAGTTTATCAAACAATCCACCAATTACAACACGACCTCCACCATTACATAACGAAACAAGTAATCCCATTACTGCTGGTGCGCCAAATGCAATAGCAATTGATGCTGCACTATTGATTACAAGTAATCCTGCTGAGTTCATTAAAACAGCCCAAAGCATAAACAGCCAAAATCTACCGTCTTTGACCATTTCTCCTGGAGCAACATCAACGACTACAGCTTCCTGTCCGCCAGCTGCTAGTTTCTTTGGAGCTTCGCCTTCTTTTGGTATCTTCATAAAAGTTGCACCGATAATCAGCACAACTGCAATAGCTATACCTAAAATCTTAAATGTTGCCAAAACTCCAATCTTGCCAACAATTGTAATCGCACCGCTACCAAGTATTAGTCCTCCAAGTCCAAAGCCCATCATTAATATTCCAGACGCAAGTCCAGCCTTGTCAGCAAACCATCCGTTGATTACACTTACAATTGAATTGTAACTCATACCAACACCAGTTCCACAAAATACACCATAAAGGATATAAAGTTTAATCAAGCTACCGCTTGAATCCTTTGGATCTAGGAATGATACTCCTACAAACCCTATTGCTAATAACACTGCAGAAATCCAAATCACCTTTGCTGCTCCAATTTTTTTGATAATCTGTCCTGCAATAAATCCTCCTATACAGAAGCATACCATAGAAATGGTAAATGTTAATGAAATTTGCGAAATACTCCATTCTGGATATATTGCGCTAAATGGTACTTTAAAAATTGACCATCCATAAATTAGTCCTAAAAATAACAGCATCAATGTTCCTGCTGCGAGACGTCCCCATCTCATTGATTCCTTCATAAGTTCTCCCTTCCTTCTTAACCTATTCACATTATAATGCCTACATCTTCAATTAGGTAAGCTATACTAGTATACCATAAATTTTTCATAAAAAAAATACGCAAAATCCCTTTTACGTATTCTCCTTGTTTATTAAACGCTTTGAATAATTTTCTATATAATTCTTGCGCATTTTTTGAGCATCTAATCTGCCAATTGGCTTAGATCCTGGTGCCTTCATCGCTCCAAAATAGCATAAACAGTTTTTGGATACAATTGAATATATAGCCTCCAATTCATAAATAGTGTCACTACTACACAAAATGCCTTTGTCCTTATCACAAACCATTTTAGGTGGTGCAATTTGGGCATAATCATCTATAAATGGCAACAAGAATTTATTATCCTCGCAGTATTTCATAACTATATCAGAATTATTATATACCGAATAAATTCCATTGCTAAATTGAATATTCTCTGGGTTTATCTGTGTTTTTTTAAACAAAACACCTCGTCTCTCTAAAAATTCCCTGCAAAGCACCTCTAACTGACTTGAAGCTTGGAACGCCTCTTGGTAGTCCTTGCCGAAACATATTGCACCATGATTCTTTAGAATAATACCTTGCCCTTCAACTGTTTTGAGTGAAGTCATAACATTCTTTGCTAACGCTTTGCTCCCAGGCAACGCATATTTAACAAGTTCCACACCCTTGCCAAGTCTCGTAAACTTTGGGTTCACTGGAATTTTGTCTAAGTTCATTGCAGACACACCCGAAGCATAATCTTGATGCGTGTGAATTATAAAGTTCACCTCTGGTCTTTTTTCGTATATTACTTGGTGAACCATTGCTTCTGATGACGGCTTTATATCACCTTCATATGATAAATCCTTCATGGAAACCTTTACAATTTCTTCTACCCCGAGATTCGTGTATTCCCTTCCGCTTGGAGTTATCAAAAAGTGAGAATCCCCACTCCTCATGCTAACATTTCCCCAAGTTCGGCTAATTAAATCAGATGCAACTAGCATTTTGCCAGCCTTTAGAACCAGCTCTCTCTCAAAAATATCAATCATATTTGTTCTCCGCTAATTTCCTTGCTTAACTGCTTCTTGCAAAACTCTGTTTGCAACAGAACCTGCAACTTGTCCACCAAAACCACCTTTTTCAACTAATACTATGAAAGCATACGGGTGATCTTCGTTTCTCAAAAATCCTGTAAACCAAGCATTTGGTGCATTGGTCTTGCCACTTTCGGCTGTACCTGATTTGGCGCAAATATCAAGGCCTTTGAAATTTTCTTTGCCGTATGTTCTAATAACATTGTTTCTCATCATACTTGACAATTTTGATGCTGTTTCCTCAGAAATAAGTTCATCTGTCTTAGTCTTAAAAGGCAGGCTTGCAGGGAATCCATTGTTAAACTTTACGCCATGAATCAGTCTAGGATTTGCAGCCTTGCCTCCATTGGCAACTGCACCCATATAAACCATCATTGAGCATGGATTAACAAGATCCTTGTGTTGTCCTATGCCAGCCCACGCCAAATTCACCTGATTAGCTGGGAATTCAAATGATCCTGGCATCGTATTTATACCATCAATGCTATAGCTATTTGTAAGTCCAGCCTGCTGGGCATACTTTTTCATTTTTTCTCCGCCTACCTTTATTGCAATCTCTCCAAATGCACAGTTACATGAAACTGCCAGCGCATCTTTGAAATCCACATCGCCATGAGGGTAAACACAAGTTATCCTATCCTTTACAGATGAGTCAAATTGACGACTTCCAGTACATCTATATCTAAAGGATGAAATATCTTCAATCTCTTCAATTGCTGCCGTTGCTGTTATCAGTTTGAAAATTGATCCAGGAACAACTTTTGCCGATGTAAACCTATTTATAAATGCTCCAGATTTATCGTCAGGGTTATTTGCAGGAGGTGTATATGGATCGTAATTAGGCGAACTGACCATACAAAGTATTTCTCCTGTCTTATAGTTGTAAACACCAACTGTTCCACTTCTACCTGCAAGGGCCTCATTGGCAACCTTTGATACTCTACTACTAATTGTCAAGTCAACTCTCCTACCTTTACCTGATGCGGAGTATGTTCCTGTAATAAAATTGTACCCAACTAGCTTATCTCTAAATGCCACATTTGCACCTGTTGCAATATTTCCACTAACATCACCAACTGCATGAAGAGTTGCCTTCCTAGTTTCAGGATCGCTACTATATTCTTGCTTACCTTTTTTTGTATTTTTTAACAACACTTTGCCTTCACTATCAAGTATTGTACCTGTGGTTAGTTTACCCTTTGTAAAAACATGCCTATTGGCAGGATAGCTAACCCATGAATCACCATTAATTCCAAGCAATGCTATATATATTCCTGTTCCAACAACAAGTATCGCCGCAAAAAACAGACAAATTATCGCTCGCCTCTGTAATTTCTTCATTCTAGGTCTCCTCCTTTGTCATTTTTGACTGCAATACTAGCGTTTTGCCTTGTATCAGCAGCTTTGAGGAATGCCAAAAGACCCCAGGATACAATCATACTTGTTCCACCATTTGAAACAAATGGGAAGGTTACCCCTGTAAGAGGTAAAATATCCACCGAACCAAAAACATTTAATATTGTTTGAAAAATAAGAAGTGTCGTTGCCGCACATGCCCCAATAGTGTAATACGCACTTCTACCAGCTTGAATACTCCTCACTGCAAAAATTCCCAGTGTAACTATTGATAGCACCGCTAAAACTGCAATAATCAATCCCCACTCTTCGGATAATATACCAAATACTAAGTCTGTATCTGCCGCTGCAACATTATGAAGCCATCCATCACCAGCGCCAACGCCAACAAGTCCACCACTAGCACCAGCTGACATTGTTCTTGTCTGCTGATATCCACCAGCATCTGCATAATCCCAGGCATGGAGCCACGTGTTAAATCGCCCTAAAATATAGGGCTTAAACCTGAGAACCAAAAGTCCCCCAAGTCCAGCAGCACCAATTATTAAAAATAGTTTACTAAACTCGCCACTACGCATAAATGATATAACTAGGAAAGTTACAAAGTAAATTGCTGCTGTTCCAAAGTCACCCATTAACGCAAGGCATCCTAAACAAAATGCTGAGAAAAACATAAATAATCCAAGGTTTTTCTTTTCAAACAATTCGTCTAGAGTTGCCGCACCAACAAATATAAATGCAATCTTAACTAGCTCTGATGGCTGAAATGAAAAGCCACCAAATCTAACCCAGTTTGTTGAACCGTATTTAGTTGTACCAAAGAAAATATTAACCAAAAGCAGAATTACACTTAGAATAACAAGGAGTTTCCTTGTTTGCATTGCCCTGTTTAGATCTCTTAAATACCAACAAAGTATCAGGAAGAGAGTTATGCCTATTACAACTGTTAAATATTGTTTAAGAATTTCCTCTGGCGCTGACGTTGCAGTAACTGCAAGACCTAAAGTTGATAAAAAGAATGCAATACTTTCCATTTCAAATGCAGTTCTCCCTGCACCTCTAATTCCAATGGAATACACCCACATTGTAATTGTCATAAGCATAAATGCAACTATTACAGTAATAGGTAACTCGGCGCCCCTTGATATTATCAGCTGTATTACAAGCAACACCTGAAATATTGTAAGCGCAATTAAAGATGACCAAGGTTTAAATGTCTTAGTCTTTCTCTTTCGAATTGCCTGGTTTTCCCTTTTTTCCTGTAGGCTGGCTGGTACAAATACACAGTCAGCTCCTCCAAGGGATAGGGTGTCACCTGGCATCAAAAGTGTTGATTTAACAACAGTATTCCCATTAATTCGACTTCCTCCCTTAGATCCTAAATCGTTATATTTCCAGTTTCCTCTAGGATCTCTCACTAACGTCCCATGGTTTCTTGAAACCGTCATAAAGTCAATATCTACATCAGAACCTTTACCTCTGCCAAGAACGTTTTCCCAGTGCATCAGTGGCTTACTACTTCCGTCTGGCAAACTCAAATATGCCCATATTTCAGACAAATTCTTTGTTGCTAGCAAGGATCTAATTGCTCTAACTAGAATATAAATTGCAAGTACAACAAATACCCATCTAGCTACAGATGTGTAAAATGTTCCAAACAATGGATATTTACCAATTACATTAGAAATCGATTCCATAAACGGTTTAGCCGCTTCTATTAGCGGATCAAATATACCCAAATCCATTACCTCCGTTAAAAAAATTACTTTTATTATATCACAATTTCCCTAAATGTAACGATTTTCTTGCTATTTCTGCTAAATCTTAATATAATAATCACAGAAATGAGGGATTATACAAATATGATATACGATGTAATTATAATTGGTGGAGGCGCTGCTGGACTATTTTGTGCTGCAAATGCTCCTGTTGGTTCTGGGCTAATATTGGATCAATCAAAAACAACAGGACTTAAACTTTTAATGAGCGGAAGTGGACAGTGCAACCTTACAAATGCCAAAAATATAAAAGATTTCATACTTGAGTATGGCAAGAACGGAAAGAGAATTAGAACGATTCTATATAAATTCAATAATCAAAAAACAATGGAATTCTTTGAGAGCCAAGGACTGCCATTGTTTGTTCGTGAGGATTTAAAGGTGTTCCCAAAATCCTTAAATTCCAAAGATGTTAAGGATATACTAACTAAAAATGCAAATAAAAATAACTTTGAAATCAAAACTGGTGTAAAGGTCACTAAGATTGATAAAGCTGACTTTGGATATATTGTAAACGATGAATACAAATGCCAAAACTTAGTTATTGCAACTGGTGGTGCATCCTATCCCGTTACTGGTTCTGATGGTAGCATATTTGAGATTCTAAAATCCCTTGACTTAGACATTGTAGATATTAAGCCAGCCTTAGCTCCTATTTATGTTCAAAACTATCAGTTCGGAGATTTATCAGGGCTGTCATTTAAAGATTGTAAATTCGCTATTCATTTAGACTCTAAAGTTGCTGTGCATGATTTTGGAGATGTACTTTTAACCCATACAGGTTTTTCTGGCCCTGGAATTTTGAAGGTGTCCAGATATGCAAATGCTGGTGCTAAATTAGTTATAGATTTCGCCCCTGATTTAACTGCTAAATTCGACGGTAACGGAATTACAAAGTCTATTGGCAATTATATTTGCGAGGGAACTCAGCTTCCAAAGAGGTTTGTCACTAAACTTTTGAGCCTTTATAATATTGACTTTGGGACTAAAACCTCAACTCTATCACAAAAAATTTTAAACGCACTTTTTGATGAGATACACAGTATGACACTAAGCATTAGTGGCACTTCTGGATTCAAAGAAGCTATGGTCACTTGCGGTGGAGTCTCCCTTGATGAAATTTCCACAAAGACTATGGAATCAAAAAAACATCCAGGACTATACATAATTGGTGAAGTCCTAGATGTTGATGGTAATACAGGCGGTTATAATTTACAGTTTGCTTTTTCTAGCGGTTATATAGCTGCTCAGCAAATCTCACTGTAGCCATTGCATCCTTGCAATAACAATCCGCATCAATCATTTTTGCGTATTCTTCGTTTAATACTGCGCCGCCCACTACAACTTTGCAATCAAGGTGGCTTTCTCTAATAAGTTTTATAGTTGCTTCCATACTTGGAACTGTCGTTGTCATAAGTGCACTTAATCCAACAAGCTGCACTTTTTCTTTTTGAACTGCTTCAAGTATCACCTTTGGTGCAACGTCTTTACCAAGGTCAATAACTTCATACCCATAGTTTTCCAAAAGCACTTTTACAATGTTCTTGCCTATATCGTGAATATCACCTTTAACTGTTGCTAAAACTATCTTGCCCTTTGATTTTGCACCGTCTTTGCCAATTACCGTTTTAATAACTTCAAATGCAGTCTGAGCTGCCTCGGCACTCATTAACAATTGAGGCAAATAAATATCCCCCTTCTCAAATCCTTCTCCAACCTTTTGGAGGGCCTTAATAATGTGGTTATCTATTATTTCAAGTGGACTATATTCTTTAAGTAAAAGTGTCGCTGCAGTTTTTGCGTCTTCCTTTAGTCCTGACAAAATACTGTCAACTAGAGAATATTCCCTAACCTGTGTCTTTGCATCTTTTTCACCGTTTTCAAAATATCCTATATAGTCTTTACAGCTTTTATCCATTCCCATTAGCGCTTTATATCCATAGTATGCACCCATTATCTTTTTACTAAATGGATTCATAATCGCCGCATCAAGGCCGCAATTAAGTGCCATCGTGTAAAATGTTGCTGTTATGTCTTCTCTTGATGGTAGCCCAAATGACACATTTGAAACTCCTAGAGATGTTTTCACACCTAACCCTTCTTTGATCAGCTTAATTGTTTCAAGGGTAACCTTTGCAGCATCACCTTCTGCGCTCACTGTAAGTGTCAAAGGATCTACCACAATATCTTCTTTGGAAATTCCAAATTCTGCTGCTCTATCAATTATTTTTTTGGCTATATCATATCTACCTTGGGCAGTTTTAGGGATTCCACTTTCGTCTAAGGTAAGTGCAATTAAAACTCCCCCATACTTTTGTGCTACCTTAAATACACTGTCCATAGACTCAGCCTTGCCATTTACTGAATTTAAAAATGGCTTGCCGTTATAGTATCTTGCGGCTGTTTCCATTGCCTCAACATTTGATGTATCAATCATTAAAGGAACATCAAGTACGCCCTGAATTTCCTTCATCACCTTTGTAATCACCTTAGTTTCATCAAGCTCTGGAAGTCCAACGTTTACGTCCAAGATATTTGCTCCAAGTGAAACTTGTTCCTTTGCTAGTTTCAAAACAGTGGCCATATCCTCGCTTTTGAGAGCTTCCTTAAACAACTTATTACCTGTTGGGTTTATTTTTTCCCCTATAATTACAGGAACATCTCCTAACGTAACTGTATGTGTATATGAACTTACACATGTTCTACTTTTGCCCTTTGGTGGCAAAACTTTCATGCCCTTAACAGCTTCTACCAATTTAGCAATGTGTTCAGGCGTTGTGCCACAACATCCACCAATTATAGATACTCCCTCATTTACAAATTCAGCTGTTTGAGTCACAAAATCTTCTACTGTCAAATCATAAACAGTTTCACCATCTTGGACTTTTGGTAGCCCTGCATTGGGATTTACAAGCATTGGCAATCTTGTTTCCTCTAACATTTCTCTTACAAATGGCGCCATCTGATTTGGACCAAAACCACAGTTAAGTCCAATTGCATCAACTCTAAGCCCTTCAAGTACAGCCACAATAGTTTTAATATCAGCCCCCGTCAAAAGCTTCCCGTTTTCGTTAACCATTACAGAAGCAATTACTGGTAAATCTGTGTTTTCCTTAGCTGCCAAGATTGCTGCTTTTAGCTCATATATATCTGTCATAGTTTCGCACAAAAGTACATCTGCGCCAGCTTCTTTGGCTGCAATCCACATTGTTTTGTAGCCTTCATAGGCTTGGTCAAATGTCATTTCTCCAAGAGGCTCAATTAGCTTGCCTGTAGTTCCCAGAGAAGCTGCAACAAACGCATCCTCTCTGCCAGATTCTTTGATAGCCTCTCTGGCAATTTTTATTGCTTCATACATTAAATCATATGGAGCGTACTTTGAATCCTCCATCTTTGCAGGATTAGCACCAAAGCTGTTGCTTTCTATTACGTTACAACCTGCGTCTAGGTAATCCTTGTGTATCTTTTTGATAACTTCTGGTTTCTCAATATTCCAATATTCTGGAATATATCCTGCTGGAAGTCCGCTTTGCTGAAGCAATGATCCCATTGCACCGTCAAAGTGGATAATCTCCTTGCCTAATAAATCTTTGAATTTCATAGTATACCCCGCTATTCCTTGTATTCAATATTAAATCCTTTAGAATTAAAATCTTTTCCTTTTGTATCAATAATCATAAATTCAAAGCCATCTTGTTTACTCATAAACTCTTTTGCTTTTTCCTTGCCAAGTAAAAGCGATATTGTGCTATAAGCATCACAGTACCCTGAGTTCCCCTTTTTGCTCAAAATACTTACACCTTCAATATCTGAATTTACAGGATACCCTGTTTTAGGGTTTAGGATATGATGGTATTTCTTGCCACCTTCCTCAAAAAATCTTTCGTAAGTCCCTGAAGTTACAACTGTTTGATCTTTCATTTTAACAGCTCCAACAATGTCATTTCTATCTGAGTATGGAGTTTCAATTCCTATATTCCATGGGCTTCCATCAGCCTTCGCTCCAATTGTAACAATGTTTCCACCAAGGTTTACGATTCCAGTTTTAACCCCCTTTTCTTCTAGGGATGCAGTTAATTTATCCGCTATATATCCCTTGGCAATAGCTCCAAGATCAAGCCAAGTTTCTGGATTCTTTAGTTGAACTGTATTCCCTTTAATCACTATGTTCTTGTATCCAATTGTTTTGACAGCTTCTTTAATATCGGCATCTTTTGGTTTCTTTGGGTTGTCTGAGCTAAAGTTCCATAAATCAGTTAGCTTACCTACTGTTATGTCAAATTGTCCATTTGTTTTTTCGCTCATTTCTATGGAAGTTTTGATTAGATATGCAGTTTCTGGTGCAACGGTTACTGGTTTACCCTTTGCATGATTTATCTTGTAAATATCACTTCCCTTTACAGTTCTACTTAGCATCTTTTCATAATTTCCACATTCTTCAAAAACCTGGTCAATGATTTTTTCCCCTTCAGTTTTATTCATATCCATAATGTCAATTTGACAAGAAGTATTTAAATAAAACCCTGTTTTTGAAACTGGTTCTTTTGTACCACAGCCTACTTGTGTTATAATAACCAATGTGCATATTAGCACAAGCAATAATTTCTTTTTCATAATTCACCTCATAAGGAGTTTACATGTTTAAAAAAGCAGATATAATATTAGCTTTAATAATAGTTATAACGGGTATTGCTAGCTCTATATTTCTAACCTTTGGTGATGATTCCAAAGGCACTAAAGCTATTGTTCACGTAGATAATAAGGTGTATGGCACTTACTCACTTCTCGAAGATAGAGAGGTAGTCATTAAGGACCAAAACCATATTAATAAGATTACCATAAGTAAGGGTAAAATTTCAATGAATTTTTCAAATTGTCACTCACAGGATTGTGTTAAACAAGGGGAAATTCACTCACCATCTCAAAGTATAATATGCCTTCCACACAAAGTTGTTGTGGAAATAACTAGTGATAACAACGAATTCGATTCCATATCAAATTAGGAGATTTAATTAATGAATTATTCAAACAAAAAAATTTCATACCAAGTTGCTATGGCATCAATTCTAGTTGCTCTAGCTATGATATTTTCATATATCGAGGTTTTAATTCCATTTAATGTTGGGATTCCCGGTATTAAACTTGGTATAGCCAACTTAGTCATCTTAGTTGCGCTTTACAAACTAAACTTTAAGTATGCCCTTTTAATCAATGTAATTAGGATAATGGTCACCGGCCTTCTATTCACAGGTGTTTTCGGTGCATTCTATTCCCTATCGGGCGGAATTTTGAGCCTTGTTGCTATGGCAATACTCAAAAAAACAAACTGGTTCTCAGTTGTAGGTATTAGTCTTGCTGGTGGAGTTTTTCATAACCTGGGCCAACTACTTATGGCTGCATTCCTTGTATCAAACATAAAGGTATTTATCTACTTCCCAGTCCTAATATTTTCTGGACTAATCACTGGCATACTAATAGGCATTATCGCCCATTTCATACTTGCTAAATTACCTGAAGTACCAAACCAATCAAACTTATAAATACACCAAATAATATAAACACAAACAAAAGAGGCTTTACCAAATTTAGTAAAACCTCTTTTGTTTGTGTCTCTCGTGTTCCAATTTGTGTCTCTTTGTCACACGTCGTCCCCAAAATATACAAAATACAAGAGAGCTGAAGCAATACTGCTACAGCTCTTTTGCGTTCGCTATGATTAAGCTTCAGTTGGTGCTTGCACAACGACTTTCTTTGTCTTTGGAATAACAATGATTGCACCAGTTGGGCATTCTTTTGCACACATTCCGCAGTTCTTACATTTGTCGTAATCAACTTTAGCCAAATTATTCTCAATGTGAATTGCATCAAACTTACAAACGTTTTCACATTTTTTACATCCGATACAACCCTTTTTACAAGATTTCATAACCTTTGCGCCCTTGTCATTACTATGACAACGAACTGAAACTCTATCATCTTTAGTTAGAATTTCGATTACAGATTTAGGACATGCCTTTGCACAAGCTCCGCAACCAACGCAAGCTTCCATATCAACATTTGCAACACCGTCACAAATCATTAAAGCTCCAAAGTCACAAGCTGTAACACAGTCTCCAAGACCTAGACAACCCTTAGTACATGACTTGCTTCCACCAAATAATGTAGCGGCTGCTTTACATGTCATGTCTGTGCCATATTCCATAATGTCATTTGCAACACTATTGTTTCCCTGGCACATAACTACAGCTACAGGTGCAGCACCTGTTTCTGCTGATACACCTAGTAATTCTCCAAGTTTAGCAGCTAAATCAGCTCCACCAACTGGACATTTAGTAATACTAGTGTTTCTATCTTCTCCAAAAGCTGCTGCGTAATCATCACAACCTGCAAAGCCACAAGCTCCACAGTTAGCTCCTGGTAATTCTTCTCTTACCTTTGCAACTATCTCATCTACAGGAACATACATGATTTTGGAAGCAATTGTAAGTACGATACCAAAGATGAATCCAATGGCTACAACCAAAATAATTGGTAATACGTTCATATTTCTTCCTCCTTATGCAAATATTCCATCTACCATACCACTGAATCCCATGAAAGATAATGATAAAATAGAAGCAGTAACTAATGTAATTGGAATTCCCTTAAATGGTTCTGGAATCATCTTGTTATTTTCAAGTCTTCCTCTTAAACCAGCAAATAATACCATTGCAAGTAGGAATCCGATACCACCACCAAGTGCACTGAAAATTGACTCAATGAAGTTGTATCCTTCGTCAATATTTAAGATTGTTACACCTAATACAGCACAGTTCGTTGTGATAAGTGGTAAGTATACACCAAGTGATTTGTATAGTGGAGGCATATACTTTTTAAGTGTCATTTCTAGTAACTGTACAAGAGATGCAATTACAAGGATAAATACGATTGTCTGTAAATATCCAATGCCTTTTGGTTCAAGTACAAGTTTCTGAAGTGGCCATGTTACTGCAGTAGCAAGTGCCATTACGAAAGTAACCGCAGCACCCATACCTACAGCTGAGTCAAGTTTCTTAGATACTCCTAAGAAAGGACAGATTCCTAAGAACTTAGACAATACAAAGTTATCTACAAGGATAACGCTCATCATGATCATTAAAATTTCTTTCATTATGCTTTATCCCCCTCTTCTGTACACGCTTGACCGCAAGTTCCTGCCATTGCACAACCGCTGCAGCCAAATTCCTTTTTCTTAATTGCTTTTCCACCAGAAGCCCAGTTTACACCTGCAATTAATACTGCAAATACAAAGAAGCCACCAGGAGCAAGCATGAAGATAGTCATCGGTGAAATGAATTCACTTGTAACAGGAATATCAAATAATGTACCGCTACCAAAGAATTCTCTGATTAGTCCCATTACAGTAAGTGTAAGAGAGAAACCAATACCCATTCCAACTCCATCTAAAGCAGAATCAAGGATTGAATTTTTGTTTGCGAACATTTCTGCTCTACCAAGGATGATACAGTTTACTACGATAAGTGGAATAAACAATCCTAGTGAAGCATCAAGTGCTGGCATATAAGCCTTTAATAGCATTTGTACAACTGTTACGAATCCAGCGATAACTACGATGTAGCAAGGGATTCTTACTTTATCTGGAATAATGTTCTTCAAAATTGAAATTACAATATTTGAACAGATAAGTACTGCCATTGCTGAAACACCCATTCCAAGTCCGTTAATCGCACTTGTTGTTGTTGCAAGTGTTGGACAAGTACCTAGTAGTAATACTAGTACCGGGTTTTCTTTAATAATACCCTTAGTTAAGATTTTTAATTTATCCATTATTTTACACCTCCGCAGTCTTTAAATTGTTGCAGAGCGCCTTGAACAGCGTCGTAAACACCATTTGATGAAACTGTAGCACCAACAATATAGTCAACATTACCGTCGTCCTTAATATTGTCAACCTTTAGTTCGTTAACCCCTACATACCCTTTTAGGTACGCTGGTGTCATAGCCTTTGTTCCAAGACCTGGTGTATCTGCATGTCCAGTAACTTTTACGCCAGTAATTTTGCCTTCCGCATCAATACCAACCATTACTGTCATTGTACCACCAAATGATTTAGATGTTGAAGTTACAGCAACACCTTTTTTGTTATTTGCTGAGAAGTAACCCTCAATTCCAGGATTTAATTTACCTGTGTATTCATTAAATGAATCGCCTTCAGCTAAAACTTCTGCTCTAGCTTTGTCAGCATTAACCTTTGCAATCTTTTCAATTGTTGGCTTAGTTGCGCCATTTGTTAGAACAAGAGCTAAAGTAATTACTAGACAAATACATACTAAGACTAAAGTAGGCGCTATATTTTCTTTAAAGTTATTATTTTTCATTTTTTGCGCCTCCCTTCACTTTGTACATGCTGTTCTGACAGAAATTATCAATATGTGGAGTTAATACGTTCATTAATAGAATCGCAAAAGAAACTCCTTCTGGATATGATCCAAATAATCTGATTAACATAGTCATAAGTCCGCATCCAATCCCAAAGATAAGTTTACCTTTAGGTAATACTGGAGTTGTTACATAGTCTGTTGCCATAAAGAATGCACCGATCATAACACCACCAGCACAGATATGGAAAATTGGATCCTGACCTGCTGCAATAGCAATAACAGCTACAGTTGCAATAAATGCAATTGGTGTGATTGGAGAAATTACTTTTTTCCAAATCAAGAATATACCACCAACTAGTAGCGCTGCTGCACTAACTTCACCCATAGATCCGCCAATGAATCCAAAGAACATATCCATGTTAGATGGAAGTTCTGCACCGCTGCCTTCTTTTAGAACGCCTAAAGGTGTAGGACCTGTTGTTCCATCAACACCTCTTGGAACTGGCCATGTAGTCATCTGTGTTGCAAATGAAATAAATAGCACAATTCTAGCTACGATTGCTGGGTTAAATAAGTTCTTGCCAAGACCACCAAATAGACCTTTTACAATTACGATTGCCACGAATGAACCAACAACTGCCATCCAGTATGGTAGGCTTGAAGGAACGTTAAATGCGATTAAAACACCAGTTAAAACTGCACTGCAGTCACCAACTGTCTGTGTTCTCTTCATCATCATATTGAATAGGTACTCAAAACCTACTGCTGCAATTACACAAACTGCAGTAAGAATTAATACTCTAACACCAAATACATAAGTACTTACTAATAAAGATGGTACTAATGCCATTAGCACAAGTTGCATAATTCTTCTTGTATCTTCATTTGACACCTGATGTGGTGATGAAGCTACCGTTAAATTAGTGTGAAATTTAGTTTCCATTATTTACTCTGTGCCTCCTTTACAAAAGCCTTAGCTAAATTATTTGTGAAGCCAAGAGGTCTTCTAGCAGGACATACATATGAACAGCTTCCGCAGTTCATGCACTGGTCCACCTGTAAGAATTGTAATCTATCAGCGTCCTTGCTGTCGTATGCCTCAACTAAAGCGTAAGGTAATAATTCAAATGGACATGCTGAATGACATCTACCGCAATTGATACATGCTGTTTCTTCTTTGATTAGTGCCTGAGGTCCATTGAATGCCAAAATAGCATTGTTATTTTTAATAACAGGTAACTCGTCTGAGAAGATTGCTCTACCCATCATTGGTCCACCCATTAAGATTTTCTTTGGTTCGTCTTTGTATCCACCGCAAAATGCGATAAGATCTGCAACTCTAGTTCCAAGAGGTGCAATTACGTTACCAGGGTTTGTTACAGCATCGCCATCAACTGTCATTCTCTTTTGTACAAGAGGCATTCCAGTTCTGAAATACTGTCCAACAAATGCAATAGAAGTAATATTAGATAATACTACGCCCAACGCTGCAGGTAATACTCCTGCTGCCATGTTCTTGCCTGTGATTTCGTAAATCATTACACGTTCCGCTCCCTGTGGATACGTTGTCTGTAATGAATGAACTGAAATCTTATCAGAAATGCCCTGCTCTACTAGCATACCATTAATCTTATCGATAGCATTCTGTTTGTTGTTTTCAATTCCTAGGTAACCATGTGACAAGTTTAGATGCTTCATTACAAGTAACATACCATCAATAATATCCTGAGTATCCTCAAGCATTAGTCTGTGGTCTGATGTAATGAATGGTTCACACTCTGCTCCGTTTACGATTAGAGTATCCACCTCATCAATGTTCTGTGGGTTGAACTTGATATGTGTTGGGAATGATGCTCCCCCAAGTCCAACTAATCCGCTTGCTCTAATAGCCTTAACGAATTCTGCTAAATTTTCAGCTTTTGGAATTTCAATTCCTTCAAAAGCCTCCTGTTTTTTGTCAGTCTCAATGACAATTGTTTGATCAAATCCGCCCATAGCGTTACGTACTTCGCCAATTGCTTTGACTGTTCCAGATACACTAGAGTGAATTGGTGCACTTACGAATGCATCAGTATCCCCTATAAGTTGTCCAACTTTTACAGTATCACCTTTAGCTACTAATGGTTTGCAAGGTGCTCCAATGTGCATTGACATTGGAATACAAACTTCATCAGGAACTGGCATTACCTGTGTTTCACATTCTGCTGTGTTTTTATGATGGGCAACATGGATGCTGTGTAAATGCTTTCTTTGTTGACTCATTTATGAAACCTTCCTTTCGTGAAATAATTAATTTATCATAGCGATACCAGTTATTGTACCACTATTATTACAAAAATGCCACAACATTTTTTAGAAATTTTAAACAAATTATTTTTTTTCTTGACAATTGTTGTATAATATAATTCTAAGTATATATAAAGGAAAGGATTTTAATTATGAATATTTTCAAAAAACGCATTAGCCTAGTAATTTCAATAGTTTTACTTGTAAACCTATTTGCAATTAATGCTTATGCATCTACTCAAACACCATTCACTGGTCTAGCAACTTCGATACAGAGAAACGTATCAAGTAGCATTAAAGACGTAATTAAGGTACAAACAGATGCTCACAAATTTGCAATTTTACAGATTAAAAGTGACAAAACTGGCACTTGGAGCGATCAAAAAGTTTACCCTTTGGATGATGACGGAAATACACTAATCACAATAAATTATCCGTCTTTGTGGAAAAAATCAACAAAAACAGTATGGCGTATGTTATTAACTAACAAAGAAGAAGATACATCTACTGACATCTCCAGCCCTGAAATAAATATTTTTGCAAAAAATATAAAAAAATTACCACTATCTGCTAGAGGTGTAGTAATCTATTCTGTCGATGATGACAAAGTTCTTTATGAAAAATCAATGTCAACTCCAATGGCAAATGCTAGTACAACAAAGGTTATGTCAGCTATCGTTGCACTAAAGAATTATAAACCCAACCAAAAGGTTAAAATTTCAAATTATGCAGCTAGAACACCTTGGGGCTCTCTATACATGACACCTGGAGATATATATTATATGAAGGATTTGATGCATGCAATGTTAATCGAATCATCAAATGATGCAAGCGTTGCTATTGGCGAAGGCACTGCAGGCTCAGCATCAGCATTTGTAAAGAGAATGAACAACCACGCAGCGGCACTTGGCCTAAAGAACACTCAATTCAAAAACACCCATGGTCTTGATGCAAAAGGCCATTATACTTCACCTTATGATTTGGCACTAACTATGAAAGACGCACTTAAATACCCTGAATTTAGGGAAATGATTCGTGATGAAACTTACGTTGTCAAAAACGCCAAGAGAACTCGTTCAAGTAAGATTGAAACTACAAATAGAATGTTAACAGGTTTTGATACTTGTATTGGTGGCAAAACAGGAACAGAAACAAATGCAAAGTACTGCTTCGTTGGTGCTTACAAAGTTAATGGCAAGACTTTTATTGCAGTTAACCTAGGTAGCGCAAGTCCAGCACATAGATGGAATGATGCAAAAACTTTGTACAAATATATTAAAACTTACGGAAACTATTAAAAGAAAGAAGGCGATGTCTTGTGACAAGTTATATGTATGAAATAATCTGGTTTTTCTTCATATACGGATTTTTGGGATTTTGTGTTGAGGTTATTTACCACGCACTTGCCAAAGGCGTCCTTGTAAATAGAGGATTTCTAAATGGCGCAATTTGTCCCATTTATGGAGTAGGCGTTGTCATTATATTAACAGTATTAACTTCTATTTCAGAAAACCCATTATTCATATTTACAGGCGGCCTTGTGCTATGCTCGGCACTTGAATGGCTTACCGGATTTGCCCTTAACAAAATTTTTCATCAAAAATGGTGGGATTATTCAGATGAACCTTTTAATCTAAATGGTTATATCTGCCTTAAATTTTCCATAGATTGGGGCATTGCTTGTGTATTTGTCGTTAAGATTTTGCACCCTGCTGTTATTGAGTTAGTTGATTTCTTGGATGGAATTTTAGGTGCAATACTCCTCATAGTTATTTCAATAGTTTTTTTGGTAGACATTGTAGCTACAACCAAAACTATTGTTGGTCTAAAGAAGCATTTAGCACAAATTGACCAAGTTGCAGCTTTAGTTCGCCACGCTTCGGATGATTTAACTGAAAAACTTTACGATGGTTCATTAAAAGCAGCATCTGAGTCAGAAAAAGCCAGATATGAAGCTTCTCTATTTAAAGGGGAAATAAAAACACGCCTTGAAAATTTAAAGTCCAATAGATTAATTCTCGAAAAAAGATTTAACTATTTTGAGCGCCGCTTAGGTAGAGCGTTCCCTTCACTAACCAAGGGCAATTACTCAGATTTAATAGGCTCCCTAAAGGGCAAAATCGATGCTGAACTAAAATCATACATTGATAATCACCAAGGTTCTAACAAGTAGCAAAACTTATCTAACTAGATATGAACTATAATAATAAAAAACAAATTAGGCAAACCTAGCTCCATAGCAAGGTTTGCCTAATATTTACGATATTTTACATAAACTCTGTCTTTTCTCGATTTGCCTCCAATTTCTTCAAGAAGCACTTTACCTTTGCCTCTCACCACAACCTTGTCCCCTTGATCAACCTTTGAATCTGGTTTGAGAACTTCAATATTATTTACAAAAACTATACCCTTTGTAATTGCAGCTACTGCATTATTTCTAGAAATTCCAAAGGCCGAGGAAACAATGTTGTCAAGCCTTAGGCTAGCAACAGTATCAGTCACTTCCTTGTATGTAGGCTCTTTGACTTCAAGTTCTCCAATGTTTTTGATTTCTACTTCAATATCTGTTCTTGAAACTTTGTTGTAGTGAATTGCTAGAAACTCACTTATTTCCTCAAGACAAATTATATCTGCCCCATAATCCTTGACGATAATATCACCAACAAGGCTTCTATCTATTCCAAGTCCTACTATTGAGCCTAGATAATCTCTATGAGTTAATTCCCTGCCCCCAGGTTTCCTTGTCACACGCAAAAACACAATAGGTGGGTTTTCACCCGCCTCCATATATTCTGGCAAAAATCTCAGTATCACTCTTTCGGCATCTTGGTATCCACCCTCAAAACTAACTTTTATGTTTTGGGGTGTTTTGATACCACTTGCCAACGTCCTTTGGTGTACAGTCAAAAAGCCTGTATAAGTTTCCATATAGTCGTTTTCACATTTAAGAAGTTTGTCATTTATCTGACCTATTAAAATCTTGTCCTCTTTCATTATGAATAATTCACCTTTACTGTGTAGTCTACTAGTTGGAAATACGTCTGTCCCTTTGAAAGCTTAATGACTTCACCGTTTTTGTCCTTGTATACAGTTCTTCCATCTAAATCTTCTCTCGACCAAGTGATTGGAATAGCCTTGCCTCTAGTAAACAAGGTTCCCTTGCCACCTTCTGTCAAGTCGATTTTAAGTCTTCCTTCGTTATCCAAAACTGCAATGTTTACATTTTGAACAATTACATTGGAAACTGCTATTTGTTTACCTGTTTCCTTATCTATAAACTCACTTCCACCTGTGAACCTATCATATTTCTTAGTTTTTTCGTTATATACATATGTATTTTTTGCTGCTACATAATCCACATTAATCTTTGTAGCTTTTTTGCCTGTCACCTGGTCCTTATCTTTGTAAAAGTCAAAGGATTCTATTTCTTTCTTTACATCAAAGCCTTTTTCTTTTGCACATTTCCAAACGTCTTTACCCTCAGTGTAACAGTTGTGAGGAATATTCCTATCGTCTGATCTATAAAAATACTTCCAATTATAGGCTGCCGGTATATCTGCCACAACTCCTGTTTCCAGATACGCTTTGGCTGCTTGACTCCATCCATTATGGACAAAAATCGCCTGATATTCTCTTGCAATATCCACAATATATGGTCGAGCACTTCTCGCTGGCCCTATTTTGCCAGGAATCTTGCTATAAAATATCATTTCAAATCTGCTACCACCACCTTCAATTGGTACTTCATACACAATATCAGCTTGGCTTATTCCTGATTGAGGTCGTGATAGATAGCTGTCGTTGTCTGTCGATAGCATCATAGGTCTACTTTGTAGCTTCTTTACCTCTAGCCCTGTTAGAGGATTAATTAACTTTGCTTCCTTTACAGGCTCTGGCTTTTTTTCCTCTTTTTTTGTAAAGTGTAATACTGCAAAAGCACTACCACACAAAAGTGCAAGTACCGTCACAATTATTATCACATTTCTCTTTGTCTTGTTTTGCTTAGCCCTTGCTTGGGCTTTTACTTCTCGCCTCATATTTTCAAACCTTCTATTATTATATTTGATATAAACTCATACCCTGCTTTTGTTGGGTGGAGCCCATCTACAAACTCACTACATTCCTTGTATGCCTCTTGCAAGTCAATGAATTTCCAACCAAAATCATTTGCTGCATCCTTCAAAAGTTCCCTTAACTTTATTAGATTATCGTTAACTTCATCATAGTCAATTCCATCTGTATCAAGCCAAAACGCTAGGGCATCTTTTGGGTTGCAAAGCGTTGATGATACAATGTAAGGTTCAACTCCACCTTCTTGGCAAAGTTTAGCCATTTGCATAATATTCCCTAAAGTTTCAAAAACACTTCCAGTCCCGAATATGAAATCATTTGCCCCGCAAAGTATAGTTGCCTTATCTCCCTTTAGGTAAAGCCCCTCTGCCGCCACTCTATTTAAAATTTCCTTTGAGCTTTGACCGTTTTCACCATGATTTTGCGTTTCCCAATTAGTATTTTTGGCAATTAGACTTGGAAAGGAGAATTCCTCTTCATGGGGATACCCTCTAGTCAAACTATCTCCTATACATATAATTTTCATTTTTATCCTCCTTTTTTTGTGTTATACTATATTATACTATTTTTATTAAAAGAAAGGAACATTATATATGAAACATTCAGCTAAACCTAAAAACGTATGCCCAAGTCAAATAGATTTTGACCTTGATGGTAATAAAGTAACAAATATAAAATTTCATGGAGGTTGCCCTGGTAATCTTCTTTCAATTTCAACTTTACTTGAGGGACAAACTGTGGAGTACATTTGCGATAAACTTCAAGGAATTAAGTGTGGCCAGAGAAGCACATCTTGTAGTGATCAGCTATGTACCGCCCTACTTAACGCCCAGGCGCAGGAATCTAACAGTTAAGAACTAAGAAAGGATTATAATGACTAAATTTTTGGTAAAACATTTTATTAAAGACTCGGAAAATTTCAAAGATCCTTTGGTTAGAGAAAACTACGGCAAACTTGCTGGTGTAATTGGAATTATCTCAAACTTAATTCTTTGTATAATCAAGGTGTTAGTTGGAGTAGTTTCATCAAGTATTGCAATTATAGCCGATGGAATCAACAATTTGACTGATGCTTCATCATCAGTCATTACTTTGATTGGATTTAAACTTTCTTCAATGCCTGAGGACGAAGATCACCCTTACGGCCATGCACGAATCGAATATTTAACAGGACTTATAGTTTCAATATTAATAATTATCGTGGGAATTGGCGTATTAAAGACTTCAATAGGCAAAATCTTGAATCCTCAAACACTTGAGTTTTCCATAGCAACAATTGTTGTCTTAATAGTTGCAATTTGTATCAAACTATGGCAAAGCCTATTTAACAAGACAATTGGCAAAAAAATAAACTCATTAACCCTAATAGCTACAGCAACAGATAGCAGAAATGACGTTATTGCAACTTCAATTGTTCTAATTAGTGTTATAATAACAAAAGTTACTGGCTTACAGCTTGACGGATATCTTGGGTGCTTAGTTGCATTATTCATTATATGGTCTGGGTACTGCTTAATTAGAGAAACTAGTAGCCCATTACTTGGTGAAGCCCCTGATAGTGAACTTGTAATGTCCATTACTAATATTGTAAATAGTTATGATGGAGTTCTTGGAATGCACGATTTAGTTGTGCATAATTACGGTCCTGGCAAAGTCTTTGCTTCTCTACACGTTGAAGTTGATGCAGCCAAAGATGTAATGGAAAGCCATGATATGGTTGATAACATTGAGCGAGAAATTTCAAGTAAGCTTCATATCCACTTTGTAATCCACATGGATCCAATACTCAGAAATGATCCTGTAATAAACGAAGTGCTGCCTACTTTGGTAGATTGCATCACTCAAATTGATGGTGTATATAATATGCATGACTTGCGAGCTGTCAAAGGCCCAACTCATACAAATATCATCTTTGACCTTGCCATAACTATTAACTGTCCATTAACACAAAAAGAGATATTTAATATTGTTCAAGATGAATTACACAAACTTAATGCAAATTATTTCGTTGTAATTACTTTTGACAAGGCGTACACAAAAATAGTTTATGATGATTAAAAACAAAAATAAAAACAAATTTATATTAAAACTTACAATACTTACAATTATTAGCGTAATCCTATTTACATTTGTATATACGAATTACGCTTTTTATAGTACACCCATAGTTAAAATTACCCATGTTGACCAAACTTCAACAACTCAAACCATTGAAGGTGTCATCAAAAACGGTGAACACAAAAACCTAAAAGTCAGTGGTGTAAATACTTTTAACAAAACCCTTGTCTATGATGATAAATACTCTGTTGGAGATTGTGCCTTTGTAAATATTACTTCCATTGAGGACCGCAAGATTGAATTACTAAATCCCAAGCGAGATTATTTAATTGCACTTGTATTTATTGTTTTAATTGACCTTCTAATTTTGGTAGGAGGCATACAAGGGATATTTACCATTATCGCCTTGATTTTGAATATTTCCATATTCACTTTGATGCTAAAGCTTTACAACGGAGGTGGCAACGTTCTCCTCCTTTCCATTATAATGTGCATAGCATTTTCTTTAATTGTCCTCATATTGATTAACGGTTTCTCTCGCAAAACTTTAATTGCGGCAATAGCAACTTTGGCATGTACCGCAACAATTGGCCTTATTTCATTTTTACTTATTTATTTTGGCCCTGAAATCAACTATGACTTTATGGAATTTATGCCTGAACCTTACACTAAGGCAAGTGCTAACCTAATGTTTCTATCTGAAATTATTATTGGTTCTCTCGGTGTAATTATGGATATTGCTGTTACCATTACAGCTGCGGCTAGTGAAATTTTGGACAAATCTCCTGACATTAGCAAAAAGGCTCTAATTAAGTCTGCTAGAGAGGTTAGCGACGATATTACCGGAACTATGATAAACGTTGTATTCTTTACCAATATAGCTGCTATCATCCCTATATTCATACTTTGTTTGCGCAATGATTTTCACTTTATGACGGTTATAAACAATAATATTAATTTTGAAATAGCTAGGTTCCTAACAGGTTCTATAGCAATTATATTAACTATACCATTTGCCTTAATTGCAACTGCACTATTTCACAAAGACCAAAGTTCAAATCAAATAATTAATAATGGAGGTGATTCTAAATGACAATGACCATAGCATTATTATTAGTATTTATATTTTTGACCTTATTAATTGGTGGAGATAAGGCAGCTAAAGCCTTAATCACCCTTGGACAAAACGCTGTAGTTTTGGCTTTTACCATTGTTGCCATTGACTTTGGCGTTCATCCTATACTTGCTACAACGGTATCATGTGTACTTATATCCTTGATAACACTATTTTACCAAAACGAAGTAAACCAAAAGACTATTGCAGCTTTTATTTCAGTTATCTTTGTAATCGGTTTAATGTCGTTTTCTATTTACCTTTTGACCTTTAGGGGGAACTTGCAAGGCTTTCCTACTGGTCAATATAGCATTAGCAAAAGTAATGGGTATATGGATAATATAGGAATAAATATGGCATATCTCCAAATATCAGTAATTCTAATGCTCTTAATTGGTGCTGCCCTAGATACTGCTTTGGCAGTCACATCTGCATTATTTGAAGTTCACACTCATAGCAGCAAACTTACATTATCCGAACTTTTTTACTCGGGTATTAATATTGGTAAGGATATTTTAAGTTCAACAATTAACACTTTGTTCTTTATATTCATAGGAGAATATCTAACAATGTTTTTGCAGTTCATGAATTACTATAGCTTTGGTCACATGATTAATTCCAAAGAATTTGCTCAGGAAGTCATATCTATTGCGCTTGGTGGAATTGGTTGTGTAATAATTATACCAGTAGCCGCTTTAATCGGCAGTTATACATTCAAAAGTCATTGCAAATTACTTAACAAAAAGGTATAATTGTAGTCAAATATTTTTTATATAAACGGAGGGTATATATATGGTTGATTTTAATTTAATCGCAAAGACAGACAAAGATGTAGCTGAATTACTTGAAAAGGAATTGAGACGTCAGCAGCATCACCTTGAATTAATAGCAAGTGAAAATATGGTTTCAGAAGCAGTAATGGAAGCAGCTGGCTCCCATTTAACTAATAAATACGCCGAAGGGTATTCTGGCAAAAGATTTTATGGTGGTTGCCAATTTGTTGATGGAGTTGAAACTCTAGCAATCGAAAGAGCGAAGGAACTGTTTGGTGCAGATCATGCAAATGTTCAGCCTCATTCTGGAGCCCAGGCAAATGCAGCTGTATATTTAGCATTGTTAAACCCAGGAGATAAAATTCTTGGTTTAGATTTAAGCCATGGCGGACATTTGACACATGGTTCTAAGGTAAACTCTTCTGGTAAATACTATGAATCTCATTTCTACGAAGTTGACAAAGAAACAGAAATGATCGACTATGATGCAATGCTTGCAAAGGCTAAGGAAGTTCAGCCAAAGATTATCATAGCTGGTGCTAGTGCATATCCAAGAGTAATCGACTTTAAGAGAGTTAGAGAAATCTGCGATGAAGTTTCTGCTATAATGTTTGTTGATATGGCTCATATTGCAGGACTTGTAGCTGCTGGCTTACATCCAAGTCCAGTACCTTATGCTGATATTGTTACAACAACAACTCACAAAACTTTGAGAGGCCCTCGTGGCGGACTTATCCTTTGCAAAGAGGAATTTGCAAAAAAAATTGATAGTGCAGTGTTCCCAGGTATGCAAGGTGGTCCTTTGATGCACATTATTGCAGCTAAAGCAGTTTGCCTAAAGGAAGCTTTAGAACCTTCATTTAAGGAATATCAGGCTCAGGTAATTGCAAATGCTACTGCAATGGCAGATAGACTTGTTGAAAACGGATTTAGACTTATCTCAGGAGGCACTGACAATCATCTAATGCTTGTTGATGTTACTCCATTTGGCGTAAACGGTAAGGAAGTTCAAAACCTACTTGATGAAGCCAATATTACATTAAACAAAAACACAATTCCAAACGAAACACTTAGCCCATTCCTAGCTAGTGGCGTTAGAATTGGTACACCTGCAATCACTTCAAGAGGAATGAAGGAGGCTGAGTGCGTATTAATTGCAGATTTAATTACAGAATTAATCAAGGGCGGACAGGATGCTGTGGAAACTGTTAAAGCAAAAGTAATTGCTCTTTGCGACAAGTTCCCTCTATACCCAGGAAATTAGTTTAACCCCATTAAAATAAAGAATGCTGTGAATCCAAGCTCTGGTTTCACAGCATTTTTCTTTGACTTATCTATCTATTTATTCAATTTCAAGTCCTCTCAAAAGTTCAATCTCCTCCATATATCCAGGAAGCTCATTTGGTGTTTCAAGAATCATAGGTAGTTCCTTTAATTTAGGATGATTTACAATAGCCCTAAACGTTTCAACTCCAAGGAATCCCTCGCCTATCTTGGCGTGTCTATCCTTGTGAGCCCCTAGGGAATTTAAACTATCGTTTAAGTGGAGAGCCTTTAAAAACTCAATGCCGACAACTCTGTCAAACTCCTCAATAACTCCATCTAAGTTATTTTGTATATCGTAACCACCATCACTTATGTGGCAACTATCCATACAAACCCCTATCTTGTCCTTGTATTTAACACCACTTATAATATCTCTCAAATCTTCAAAGCTTCCACCTATTTCAGTACCCTTGCCTGCCATAGTTTCAAGTAGAATAACTGTAGACTGGTCCTTTTTAATTATCTTATTTAACAAATCCACAATAAGTTCTATGCCCTTTTCCCTGCCCTGTCCTGTATGACTGCCTGGATGAAAATTATAATAATTTCCAGGAATCTTTTCCATCTTTGCAATATCTTCTTCCATTGCTAAATGGGCAAACTCTCTCACTTCTTCCTTTGCAGAACATGGATTCAAAGTGTATGGCGCATGAGCAACTAGCCTAGCAAAGTTATTTGCCTCTATTAATTCCAAAAAAACTCTTAAATCTTCAGGATCAATATCCTTACTCTTGCCACCTCTTGGATTTCTAGTAAAAAACGCAAAAGTGTTTGCATTAATCCCTAAAGCCTCCTTAGCCATATTAGCAAAGCCCTTGGTTGTAGATAGGTGACACCCTATATTAATCATAATATCTTCCTCTTTTCTTTTTTCCTAAACAAATCTAAAAATGCTCCACTAAAGGTGAAGCATTTTTTGTAATTATCTTATATAAACCTTTGGAAGTCTCTGTCCAAATGCACAACAGATTTCATAGTTAATTGTTCCTGTTGCTTCTGCAATGTCATCTGCCAAAATAGTGTTCTTGCCATCACTGCCCATTATTATAACTTCGTCTCCAACCTTAACACCCTTGACATCAGTAACATCAATCATACACTGATCCATGCAAATATTTCCTGCAATTGGTGCCATTTTACCACCTACAATAACCTTTGCCTGTGATGAGTATGGTCTAGGGTAACCGTCTGCATAACCAAGAGCAACTGTCGCAATAACACTTTCTCTCTCAGCTATAAATTTACGTCCATATCCACAACTAAATCCAGCTGGAACTGTTTTAAGGTGAATAATATTAGCCTTAATTGACATAGCTGGTTTTAAATCCAGTAAGCTTTTGTCAACTTCGTTTGATGGATAACATCCATATAGAATAATTCCAGGTCTAACTGCATCAAAGTATACAGATGGAATTTCCATAATTGAAGCACTGTTTGCAAAAGTTCTCATAGGCATATTTACGCCTGCTTCCTTTAGTGCTGCATCAAAGTCATTGTATCTTTGTTCCTGTACCTTTGCAAAAGTTTTGTCAGCAGCATCTGCTGTAGCAAAGTGAGAAAACAGCCCTTTAATCTTAAAGTTTGAAAGTTCTTCCATCTTCTTGATATCCAAAATAGCTTCTGGATCATCTGTTAGATATCCAATTCTGCCCATTCCAGTATCAATTGCAACTAAGCCTTCAACTGTCACACCATGAATTTCTGCTTCTGCTGAAATTGCTGCTGCATTTGATGCAGAGTTTACAACTGGAGTGATATTATACTTCACAATTGTATCTGCGTACATATCTGGAGTTAGCCCAAGCATAATAATATCTTCCAAAACTCCGCCTTCTCTAAGTACGATCGCCTCTTGCAAAGTTGCAACTGCAAAAGTCTTAACTCCGTTCTCTCTTAGAACCTCTGCAATTTTAACTGAACCATGTCCATATCCATCAGCCTTAATTACTCCAATAATTTCCTTATCTTTACCAACTTTAGCAATGATATTCTTGATGTTAAAATCCACATTTGATAAATTAATCTCTGCCCAAACCGGTCTTATTGCCTCTTTATACATAATATATTGTTCCTTTCACTAATTTCTCTATTTTCAACCCATTACATTATATTACTTATGCAAAAAAACTGCAACATTGTTTTATACAAAAAAACAACGGTCAAGACCGCTGCAATTTTGTATTAAAGTGTTTCCATTTCGCCGCTGCCTGCAACTGTTTCGTGCTTAACTCTATCACGTTCTTCGGCAGTCTTTGCATCATTCCAGTTATCCATTGTACCGACTAAGTACCCTGTAATTCTTCTTATTCTCTCAATCTTTACAGGTGCAAATCTATAATCCAAATCCACATAATCCCCATCGATGGATATATCTAAAGCCTCTAGTTTACGATTATATTTATCCTGTAAGTATTCCACATATGCCTGTGCCTCTTGTGCTGGCACATTACCTGTGATTTCAATATTCATTGTGTATGCCTCCCTTTTAATCAATAATATATACAACATATTGATTTATTTATACCATCTTTTGAAAAAATGAAACATTGTAATCTAATTATTTTGTAGAGTAATTAGTGGGAGGCAATATATTTAAACCTTTTTGGGGTTATTCCATTGTGCTTGTGCCTTCAACATAAAACATTATATCTTCGCATATATTAGTTGAATAATCCGCTATTCTCTCAAGGTGAGATCCTATTAAAGTCACCTCATTAATTTCCTTTGCAAAAATATTTCTATATATTTCATCTACATCTTCATCGCTTTTCCAAACTTTAATTGCAAGTCTTAAATCTTGGTCTAAGAAAGCTTTTGTTGACATTGATACCATTTTTTTTGCCATTTTTGCCATTCTCTCAAGATCTTTTGATTCAACAAAGAATTGTGTATCTTCAAATCTCAAAACATATTTAGCTAGGTTTTCTGCATGGTCTCCTATTCTCTCAAGGTCTCGAATAAGTCTTAGAACTGCTATACAAAATCTAAGGTCTCCTGCGATTGGTGCTTGAGTTGACAAAACATAGAAACAATCCTTGCTGATTTTGTCCTCAAGTTCATCAACTTCATCTCCATTGTCAATTACATTTCTCGCTAAGTCTTTGTCGTTATTCATAAGTGCAGTAACTGTATCGCCTATGGCATTATCTACCAACCCCGCCATCTCTGCAATTCTATCTTGTATCTTAAACAACCTTTCGTCCATTACTGGTCTTGCTGCCATAATTTTTCTCCTTTATTTTAACCAAATCTACCTGTAATATAATCTTCTGTTTTCTTGTGCTTAGGCTTTTCAAAAATTTGTTCTGTTGTTCCATACTCAACTAACTCTCCAAGTAAGAAAAAAGCTGTCTTGTCTGAAATTCTACCTGCCTGTTGCATATTATGAGTTACGATTACTATTGTATATTTCTCTGATAAGGTTTTAATTAGTTCCTCTACTTTAAATGTTGCTACTGGGTCAAGAGCCGATGTAGGCTCGTCCATTAGTATTACTTCTGGTTCTACTGCAAGGCATCTAGCGATGCACAGTCTCTGCTGCTGTCCACCAGAAAGTCCAAGTGCAGATTTGTCCAATCTATCCTTTACCTCGTCCCATAAAGCTACTTCTCTAAGTGTTTTTTCTACAATTTTATCTAAAGTTGCTTTGTCTGTAACTCCATGTATCCTTGGCCCATATACAATATTTTCGTATATACTTTTTGGGAATGGGTTTGGTTTTTGAAATACCATTCCAACCTTTTTTCTAAGTGTAATTGGATCCATTTTAGGTCCATATAATTCTTCTCCGTCACATAGCAAGCTTCCCTCTATTTTAACGCCTGCAACAGTGTCATTCATTCTATTTAAACTTCTCAAAAAAGTAGATTTACCACATCCTGACGGTCCAATTAATGCTGTTACTTCATTTGCGTTAATATCAATTGTAATTTTCTTTAATGCTTGAAAATCGCCATAAAAAAGGTCCATATCCTTTATCTCAAATTTTTTGCTCATTTATTCTTTCACTCCTCGCCTACCAATATAGTTTGCAATTCCATTTATAATCAATATTATTATTATTAGCAATGCTGCTGTCGCATAGGTTTTTTCCTCGCTTAGTCCTTCTGAAGCAAGCATATATAAATGCAGTGCCATAGTTCTTGTTGAGTCAAATACTGTTGTTGGGAAGTTTAGAGAACCTCCGACTGTAAGCATTATTGCTGCTGTTTCGCCAATGGCACGACCTACACCTAATATTACTCCTGTCAAAATACCTTTTTTGCAACAAGGTAATACTACTTTTTTGATTGTGTACCATTTACTTGCACCTAATGATAGACTGCCTTCTCTATATGAAACAGGGACTGTCTTTAGTGATTCTTCTGTTGATCTTACAATAGTTGGCAAAATCATCAAAGCTAGTGTCAATCCCCCTGAAATTACTGACCAGCCCATATCCAAAAATACTACAAAGAATGCAAAACCAAATAATCCAAATATTATTGATGGAATACCGGCTAAAACCTCTGTAAAGAATCTAATGACTTTTACAATTTTGCCATCTTTTGCGTACTCATTAAAGTAAACTGCGCCTAAAATACCAATTGGTGTGGCAATTAAAAGTCCAACTCCTGTGACAAATAATGTTCCGACTATTACTGACAAAATCCCACCATCTCGACCTAAGTTACTTGGCTCTTTTGTCAAGAACTCTAATGTAATATGGGGTAAACCTTTCATTAAGATGAATCCCATTATTATTATTAAGACTGCAAGAGTAATACCGGCAATGAACCAGTTAAGACCAAAATACAACTTACTCTTTATATTTTTATCCATCCTTTAACCCCCAAAACTATGCATAACCTTTTGTGCAATTACATTTAACAAAACTATAACTAGGAATAGTACAATACCAATTGCAAACAAAGCTTGCTGATGTGATGGTGTTGCGTATGACATTTCCATAGCTATTGTCCCTGTCAACGTTGCCGCTGGGTCAAGTGGGCCCTTTGGAATTTGTGCTACGTTACCTGTTATTAGTAATACAGCCATAGTTTCTCCAATGGCTCTACCCATACCTAAAATTATTGAAGAAAAAATACCTGATTTTGCCGCTGGCAATATTACCTTTGTTATAGTTTCTCTTTTGTCTGCTCCAAGTGCCAATGATGCTTCTTTAAATTCAATTGGTACTGATGATATTGCGTTTTCTGACAAGCTTACAATTGTTGGCAAAATCATTATTGCCAAAATAATTGAACCTGCTAGAATTGATAAACCTGTAGTGCTTGTTTCCGGATTAATTGCGTAAGCGATTTCCCTTATTACTGGAACTATAACTGCAACTCCAAAGAATCCATAAACTACAGAAGGGATACCCGCTAATAGCTCTATTGCACTTTTAAAGAATCTTGCTTGCCTCTTTTTTAACATCTCTGCTAACAATACTGCACAGCTTACACCAGTAGGTATGCCTATAATTAAGGCACCTATTGTTACCGCCATAGTCCCTGCAATAAGCGGCAAGATTCCAAAGCTTCCACCTGTAGGCGACCAGTCCTTACCAAGTATGAACTCAAATACGCCTATTCTCTGGATTGCTGGTAGTCCCGAACTAAATATAAAAATAGTAATAAGGACCACCGCTGCAACAGATACAGCGGCACATATTAAAATTAGTTTTTCAATAAGTTTTTCCCTTGTTTTCATTTCCAACCTCTTAGTTACCTCAGTTATTTAACTGGGATAAATCCATTCTCTTTAACTAGTTTCTGACCTTCTTCACCCATAACAAAGTCTATAAATGCCTGAGTCTTTTTGTCAACTTTTTCTCCTACAACATATACAAATGGTCTTGTAATTTTGTATGTTCCATCTATTACAGTTTTTGCTGTAGGTTCTACTCCCTGAATTTTTACTGTATCTACTGTTTCATCTAAAGCTTCAAGTGAAACGTATGCAATTGCGTTTGGTGTTTTTGCAACTGTTTGCTTTGCTGCTCCTGTTGATGGCTGAACGATTGCATCTTTAGTAGTTAAATCTTTTTCAGTTCCTTTTGCATCTTTTGTAAGTACGCCTGTAATCTCAACAAATGCACCTCTTGTTCCAGAACCTTCTTCTCTTGAAACAACTGCAATCTTACCTGCTTTGCCTCCAACTTCTTTCCAGTTAGTAATCTTTCCTGTATAAATATCTTTTACCTGTTTTAATGTTAAATCTTTAATTCCAACTTCTTTGTTTACTATTACAGCAATTCCGTCCATTGCGATTTTGTATTCTTTGGCAATCTTGCCTTTTTCTTCGTCTTTAACTTCTCTTGACAAAGCACCAATGTTTGCGATTTCTGATTCTATAGATTTAATTCCCTGTCCAGAACCACCACCTTGAACTTCTACTGTAACATCTTTGTTGTTTTCCATATATGCACTTCCTAAAGCCTCAGATAATGGCTGTACAGAAGTTGAACCTGCAATTACTACGCTACCTTTGTCATTTGTGCTTGATCCACAACTTGCAAAGCTCATCATCGCTACAATTAGTAGCACTACTATTCCTATTCTTTTTTTCATTTTACATATCCTCCTCGATATTCTTCTTTTCTAAATATTTCCTCGTGTTTACAATTCACAGTATACATTTCAAATGTTAAGCCTTCATTAAGTTAAATGTTATCTTTTGGTTAAGTTTGTAAAATCAACTTAACAAAGTCAAAAATAAATTTAATTTCCCCATTAACGAAAAAGGTGATAAAATATCTTGTGTAATTTAAAGAAAAAAAATGGCAACTTGCTAGGATCACACTAGAAGTTCCCATTTATGTTAGGAGATTATTTATGCATTATGTATATATTTTGAAATGTAACGATGGCAGTTACTATACAGGGTGGACAACGGATCTACAAAACCGTATAACCACTCACAATAGCGGTAAAGGTGCCAAATACACAAGAGGACGCACACCTGTTACATTAGTTTATCATGAAGTATTCCATGATAAGGGCGAAGCCCTAAGGCGTGAAGCTTCAATCAAAAAATTATCACGCCCTGCCAAAGAAGATTTAATTAAAGCTTCCTCAGTTAATATATAGAATATAGCTGTCTATAGTTTCTTTATTTCTTTAACTTTGAAAAAATTTCTATAGCTTTTTCGTCGCATCTTTCAAGTAGTACCTCAGCCTGTTTTGCTGCTAGGTCTTCGTCAAACCCTTCACTTAAAAGCCAGCATTTGACCTTTTCTAAGTGAAGTTTATATTCCTCTATTAGTTTTTCCCCATAAGATGTCATTTCGTAATCATTATCTACTATTCCTTTTTCAACACATCCATTCATTGCTCTACTTACTGTAGACGCATTGACTCCGTGTTCCTCTGCAACTCGCTTAAAAGTAAATATTTTGTTATTATCTTTTAGATAATTATAGGTGATCAAATATTTAATCTGGCTTACCGCATTGTCCATTATTTTCATAACTACTCCTTACCGAAATATCTTCCTATTCCTTTTTTTCCTCTTCTTTTACCATTCCCAAATTAAAGACAACTATATTCTTGAGTTAGTTTTACCTAACATCTTAAATTTATACTAAAATCTCCCAAGTGTCAATGACATCACTAGGCGGTTTAACCCTTGTAATCTAGGATTGTCAAACATATGTGACAAAAACCATCTAATAAAAATTCATGCTA
>JAVWMQ010000006.1:0-55373 GCA_036637375.1 Anaerovoracaceae bacterium | reverse complement strand
TTTTGTTACAATTAAACTATGAAATACAATAATATTATAAATGCCACTTTTGTTGATAGACCAAACAGGTTTATTGCAAATGTAATGATTGATGGCACTTTGCAAAAATCCCACGTCAAAAACACAGGGAGATGTAAAGAACTTCTGATAGAAGGAGCAGAAGTGTATTTGGAAGATTTTGACGGCAGAATGGGTAAGAGAAAGCTTAGGTATTCATTGATAGGTGTAAAAAAAGGGGATATTTTAATTAATATGGACTCGCAAGTTCCGAATAAAGTTGTTAAAGAGGCATTAGAAAATAGAACACTTATATTGCCGGGTATGGGGGATTTATCTTTAATAAAAAGCGAAAAAACCCATGGGGATTCTAGGTTTGACTTTTATCTTGAGGATGTTTCGGGGAATAAAGCTTTTGTAGAGGTAAAAGGTGTTACTCTTGAAAAAGATGGTGTTGCACTTTTTCCAGATGCTCCAACCATTAGGGGAATAAAGCACATTAATGGTTTAATCGAATGGGCCCAAAATGGGCAAAAATCCTACGTGATTTTGGTTATTCAGCTAAAAGGTATCAAGGAATTTAGACCTAATAATGAAACTCATAAAGCGTTTGGCGAGGCGCTGAAATTGGCAATAGATGAAGGTGTAATTGTTAAGGCATTTGACTCTATTGTTTCTAGGGATAGCATAGTTCTTGACGATGAAATACAAGTGATTATATAGGAAATAAGGCTAATTTTGGCCTTATTTTTTTTTGAAAAAAACCACTCGATGTTGGCTATATATAGGCGAGAACAGTTGTTCTATACAATATATAGTGGGAATGCTTGTGTGTGGTGGAGTGAAGGGGTGTGTGGTGGAGTGAAATGGTTGTATAAACCCTAAATTAGTATATTAATTGTTGAATTGTGGAGTGAAGTGGAGTAAAATAAAAATGTAACCGACACTAGGGTTACTATATCCAATTTTGAGAGGAGGAATTGCTATGTTCATGGGAACGTATCAAAATACATTAGATACAAAAAATAGAATGATCGTTCCTGCGAAATTTAGAGACGAGCTGGGGTTTAAATGCGTCCTAACAATTGGTATTGATAAGTGTTTATACATTTATCCAATTAATGAATGGGATGCCTTTGTAGAAAAACTTTCAAAACTACCAACAACAGATCCAAAGGCGAGAAGATTTGCTAGAAACTTTACAGGTAATGCTGAAGAGTGCGAAATCGATAGGCAAGGTAGGATGACAATTCCACAGAAACTAAGAGATAGAGTGAACATAACAAAAGAACTTACTACAATTGGATGCATGAGCAAAATAGAAATCTGGAGCAGAGAAGAGTATGAAAGCGTTGAAAATGATGCACAGATGGATGGGAATGATATAGCGGAAGGAATGGATGTATATGGAATTTAAACACGTTTCAGTATTACTGGATGAATGTATCGATGGTTTAAATATTGATCCTGAAGGTGTTTATGTTGACGGCACATTAGGTGGCGGCGGACATTCTATGGCTATCTGCGAAAAATTAAATTCAAAGGGCACTTTAATTGGCATAGATCGTGATAAAGATGCATTAGAAGCGGCCCAAAAAAAACTTATTGACTATGACTGTAACAAACTATTTGTCCAGAGTAACTACTCTGAAATCAAAGACGTATTAGAGAGACTGAATATTGATGGCATTGATGGGGCACTACTTGACTTAGGCGTTTCATCGTTTCAGCTTGACAATAGCGAAAGAGGTTTTTCTTATATGCAAGACGCACCTCTGGACATGAGAATGAACCAAGATGATGCTTTTACAGCCCACGAAGTGATTAATGGGTACTCTGAAAAAGAATTATCTGATTTAATAAAAAAATATGGTGAGGAAAAATGGGCTGCTAGAATTGCAAAATTCATTGTAGAGGCTAGGGAAGGTGGAGATGTTAAATCTACTGGTGAACTTGTTGATATAATTAAAAGAGCTATTCCAGCTGCTGCCAGGAGAGAGGGTCCTCATCCGGCAAAGAGAACGTTTCAAGCTATTAGAATTGAAGTTAATGACGAGCTTTTACAGTTGGAAAAAGCAATAGATGATTTTTGCGACGTACTAAACAATGAGGGTAGATTTTGCGTAATAAGTTTCCACTCTTTGGAAGATAGGATCGTAAAAGATATCTTTAACAAAAGGGTTAATCCTTGTACATGTCCAAAGGAATTTCCAGTTTGTGTATGTGGCAAAACACCAGATATCAAAAAGATATCTAGGAAGCCAGTAGTACCGTCAAAAGAAGAACTTGAAGTTAATCCACGTTCGAGAAGTGCAAAGTTGAGAGTTGTTGAGAAGATTGATTAAATTGATTAAAGGGGTTTAACATGGCAGCAGTAAATAGAGTTTACGAAAGACAAATTAATAGACCTGGTCGTCAGTACGAAGTTAGGCCTAAGGTTAATACAGTAGCAACTAAAAATAAGGTTGTGTTTACTGCAAAAGAAAAAAAGAGAATTCTGTTAAGCTTGGTGCTTATTGGTGCAATTTTAATTGGCTCTATAATTATGACGGCTTTTGCTGCTAATTTGGCATATCACAATAATCAAATAAGAAAAGAAAACAGTGTTATTACTGGGGATATAGAAACATTGAAAATTGAAATTCAAAGTTCAAATAATATTGGTATTGTTGAAGAAAAAGCAATAAAAAAACTTGGGATGATAAATCCAGAGGGTAGCGGTTTTGTGGAAGTGGAAGGTAAACGTGAAGCTTCTAAAAAATTAGCAACAGGACTAAAGAAGAGAGCATTTAATTAAATTGTTAAATGTGGTATAATTATATATTGAATAATGAGGCTGGACAACTGAATTAATAGAATGAAGTGGTCCGGCCTTTTCTGCAAAATAAAGGGAATAAATATGGTTGATAAAAACTCAAAAAAAAATAATCAGATGAAAGGCGCAACAAGAACGACTTTATTAAATAAGAAGCGTTTGGTTGTGGCATTTGTGTTGTTTTCGATACTTTTATTTGCATTAGCTCTAAAGATAGGCTATGTACAAATTGTGAAGGGTGAGGTTTACAAAAAGGAGGCAATTAAACAGCAAACTAAGGATGAAATTCTTAAGCCTAAGCGAGGAATTGTTACTGATAGAAATGGGCAGGAACTTGCAGTGAGCACTGCCGCGTTTTCTGTGTGGGCAAGACCCGCAGAAATACTAAGTGGCAAAGATTTGGAAGAAAAAGAAAAGAATGCTGATAAGACGGCAAAGGAATTAGCAAAAATACTAAATAAAGACGAAAATGAAATAAAAGAAATCATTACAACAAAAGATAAAAGCTTGATTAAAGTAGATAAGTATTTGAATCGAAAAAAGGCCGAT
Organism: Anaerovoracaceae bacterium; assembly: GCA_036637375.1. Lineage (GTDB taxonomy): Bacteria > Bacillota > Clostridia > Peptostreptococcales > Anaerovoracaceae > JAVWMQ01. The sequence continues at coordinate 52,012 of JAVWMQ010000006.1, read as the reverse complement.
GAAATAAGGACAAAAAAACTACCTGGAATATCTCTTACTGAAGAAGTGAAAAGATATTACCCTATGGGTAATTTTGCATCTCAGTTGCTAGGCAGTGTGACTGATGAAAACGTAGGGCTTTCTGGCATTGAAAGACAATATAATAGCGATTTGAGTGGAGTTGAGGGAAGATGGGTTAAAAATACTGACGTTCGTGGTAACCCTCTTTCATATGGCAAAGAAAAATATTATAAACCAAAAGATGGAAGTAATGTGGTTTTGACAATAGACCAAGTTATACAAAGTTATGCGGAAAAAAGCATAGACAAAACAAGAAAAGAAACAGGGGCAGATCGAGTAAGTTGTCTAATAATGGATCCTAAAACGGGAGAAGTGTTGGCTATGGCATCTAATCCTGGGTATGATCCTAACACCCCAAGACTACCGGTCAAGAAAGAGGATCAAAAAAAATTCAACAAAATGTCACCTGAAAAACAGCTTGCATACTTAAATGAAATGTGGAGAAATCCTTTGGTTAGTGATATTTATGAACCAGGTTCTACAGCAAAGCTAATTACAACGGCAGCAAGTTTGGAAGAGGGTTTGACAAACAAGCGAGATAGATTCAATTGCAGTGGAAGTATGACAATTCAAGGGATCAAGGTTAAATGTTGGAACTATCCGAGTGGACATGGTTCTCAAAACCTATATCAAGGCGTTGGTAACTCATGTAACCCTGTATTTATGCAGTTAGCTAATAGACTTGGCAAAGAAAAATATTATGATTATCTAGAACTGTTTGGATTGACAGAAAAAACAGGTATAGATTTCCCTGGTGAGGCAACGTCGATTTTGGTGCCAAAAGATAGAGTTACTAAACTGGACTTAGCAACAATGGGATTTGGGCAAACTAATGCCGTAACAGCAATTCAGCTAATCACAGCTGTATCTGCTATTGGAAATGATGGCGCGGTAATGCAGCCACATTTAGTGAAGGCCCTTACAGATAAGAATGGCAAAGTAGTAAAAGAGATTAAGCCACAAAAGATTAGAAATGCAATATCAGAACAGACCGCAGATGAAATGTGTTCGGTTATGGAATATGTAGTTGAAAAAGGTGGCGGTGATAAAGCGAAGATTCCAGGATATAGAGTTGGAGGTAAAACTGGTACAGCTCAAAAATCTGGAGATAAAGGATACAGTAACCAAGTAGTTGCGTCGTTTATGGGAATGGTTCCAATGGATAATCCACAATTTGCAATACTGTATCTAGTTGACAACCCTAAAGGTGTAATTTTTGGGGGAGCAATTGCAGCACCTGCAGCAAAGGGTGTGCTGCAAAAGGTTCTAAAATATAAAGACGTTAAACCTGAATATACCAAGAAAGAAGAAACTAATAATTCAAAAAAGACTGTAGAAGTCCCTAACTTCAAAGGTATGAAATACAGTGAGGCAAAAAAAATTATAAACGACATGGATTTGAGATGTATAATGTCGCCAAAGATTGAAAAGGGAAAAGATGTCAAAGTTATTGACCAATATCCAAAGGCAGGAGCTAAGACAACAAAGAATGGGATAATATACTTATATAGAAAATAAATTGATGAAATTTATCCCAAAAAGATGTATAATATATAGTTGTTTTGGAGGCAACAAAAGCAATGAAAGAAATGAATGGCAAAGAAATATTAGATGCAATAAGTGGTAAGCAAATAGCTGGATCTTTGGATAATATCGTTAAAGGTGTGTGTCAAGATTCTAGGTTGATAAAGAAGGGTGAAGCTTTTTTTGCAATTAAGGGAGCAGCATTTGATGGGCATAACTTTATTGATAATGCAATTAATGGCGATGCGTCAGTAATTGTATATGACAATCCTTTGGCAATTGACAAGGATAAAGCAAATGGTACATTACTTATTCTAGTTCCTGATTCTACAAAGGCGTTACAAGATTTGGCAAGGTACTACTTGTCAAAAATGAATGCAAAGATAATTGGAGTTACAGGGAGTACCGGCAAAACATCAACTAGAGATATGATGTATTATGTTTGCAGGCAGAAATATAAGACTGCAAAAAACAGAGGAAACTATAATACTGTTGTTGGGGTTCCACTAACCATTTTGGAAATGGATATTGATACGCAGGTTGCTGTGCTAGAAATGGGCATGGATAGATTTGGTGAAATTGACACTATGGCAGAATTAACAAGACCAGATATAGGCGTTATAACTAATATTGGAGTTTCTCACCTTGAACATTTAGGAAGCCGAGAAGGCATTATGGATGCAAAGATGGAAATTACAAATTATTTTGATGAGAACAATGTTTTGATTATTAGTGAGGGCGAAGACTTGTTAGTAAGAGAAAATGTGCATGGAGAGTATAAGGTAGTTGTTACAGGGATAAATAAAAATTGTGACCTTGTAATAGAAGATATTAGGGAAACTGGAGATAATTCAATTAGCTTTACAATCAAAAATGGAAATGACTTTAAAGTAATTGATTTGCCTGTGCCAGGTAGGCATAATGCTCTAAATGCTAGCCTAGCTATTGCAGCAGGACTTGAACTTGGGATTACTTTTGATGAAGCAGCACAAGGGCTAAAGGGAATGGAGTTAACAGGCAAAAGACTTGCAATAAAAGATGTTAATGGTATTAAAATTATTGATGATACATATAATGCTAGTCCAGATTCTATGAAAGCAGCACTGGAAACTTTGTTCAATACAGAAGGTCAGCGAAAGGTTGCTGTTTTGGGGGATATGTATGAACTTGGTGAAAATGAAGAGGAATATCACAAAGCTATAGGTGAATTTGCAAAAACAAAAGCAGATGTTGTTTTTACTATTGGTGATTTAGCAAAAAACATCAATAAAGAATTAAACTACAAAACAAGAGAAGAATTTATTTTAGCACAAGCGAGATTTTTCCAAAAAGGTGATGTTGTACTATTTAAAGCATCAAGAGGAATGGCACTCGAAAAAGTTATTGAAAAATTATTTTATTAGAAGGTGAATATATGAATTACGGCGGAATTATAATAGTTGGAGTATTTGGATTTTTTTTAGGACTAATCTTTACCTATTTACTTATACCGATTTTGAAACATAAACAATTAGGTCAAAACATTAGAACTGAAGGTCCAAAGGCTCACTTGAGCAAAGCAGGAACACCATCAATGGGAGGAATCGCAATAATTTTTTCTGTATTATTTGCGTGTGGAATTGGTGGACACTTTAATAAACAAACAATAATAATTGCAATTGGCTTTATGGTCTACGGAGCAATTGGCTTTATGGATGATTATTTAAAAGTTATAAAAAAGCAAAATGAAGGTCTTAAAGCATGGCAAAAGTTTTCGATGCAGTTAATATTTGCAATAGCTTTTGCAGTTTATATGGCTAATTATTCAGGACTTGGAACAGATGTATATATTCCATTTATTAAAGAAACAGTTGATTTTGGAATTTTATATATTCCGTTTGTAGTGTTTACACTTTTGGCAATGACAAATGGGGTGAACTTAACAGATGGACTTGATGGACTTGCAGCGGGTGTAACGGCAATTGTTGCATTATATATGGGAGTTCAATGTGTTAGAATTGGAGATGTAGCAACTGGAACAGTTTTTACAGCTATGACAGGTGCTTGCTTAGGTTTTCTTGTTCTAAACAAAAATCCAGCAAAAGTATTCATGGGGGATACAGGTTCGTTAGCTCTAGGTGGCGGACTTGCGGTAGCAGCTTTTGCAGTAAAGCTTGAGCTTTTACTACCTATTGTTGGAATTATTTATGTTCTTGAAGCATTATCTGTGGTTTTGCAGGTTGGATATTTCAAGATGACCGGAGGAAAAAGATTATTTAAGATGGCGCCATTACATCATCATTTTGAGGAAAGCGGTATGAAAGAGACTGCTGTTGTTACAATGTTTTGGGGAATAACATTAGTATGTTGTTTAATTGCTATTTTAGCGTAGGAGTAGAAAATGGTTGAGTATTATAAAAATTTAAAAGGTAAAAAAGTGCTAGTTGTTGGACTTGGTAAATCAGGAATAGCAGCAATAAAAGCATTATTAAAGTTTGGATCTAAAGTTACAATTCAAGATTCAAAGAAACAAGAAAATGTTGATAAAAAAGTAATAGATTTATTCGAAAAAGCAAATATATCATATTTCTTTGGCGAAAAACCAGAGGACATTAGTGAGTATGATCTAATTGTTGTTAGCCCAGGTGTTCCGCTTAATGTGGATTTCTTAGTGGAAGCAAAGGGCAAAGGCATCGAAATTATTGGTGAGTTAGAGCTTGCATATAGGTGCGGTAAAGGTAAATATATTGCAATTACTGGGACTAATGGCAAGACTACAACAACATCTTTAGTTGGAGAAATTTTTAAAAACGCACAAAAGGAAAGTGTTGTTGTAGGAAATATTGGAGTTGCAGTTATGAATGAGGCTACTGCAGCTAGCGATGATACATGGCTTATTACAGAGACAAGTAGTTTTCAACTTGAAACTATAAGTGAATTTAAGCCACAGGTATCAGCGATATTAAATCTAACACCTGATCATATGGATAGGCACAAAACAATGGAAGCCTATGGAGAAAGCAAAGCAAAGATAATGGAAAATCAAGATAATGACCAGTATGTTGTTATTAATTTTGATGACAAGGAGTGCTTAAAGCTAGTAAGTGGAACAAAGGCAAAGGTAGTCCCATTTAGCAGAATTGAACCATTAATTTTTGGTGCATTTGTAAAGGATGATAAGATTGTAATTATTAATGAAGATGAAGATATGATTGAATTTTGCAGAGCAGATGAATTGAAGATTCCAGGAAGTCATAATCTTGAGAATGCCCTTGCAGCGGCAGCAATTGCTTACTTTGCAGGTATTGACAAGGATGTAATTACAGAAACACTAAAGAACTTTGGTGGGGTTTCTCACAGACTTGAGTTTTGTGGTGAAATCGATGGAATTCAGTTTGTAAACGATTCAAAAGGAACAAATCCAGATGCAGCAATTAAGGCGATAGAGGCAATGAAAACGGGAATTGTTTTAATTGCAGGTGGATATGACAAGAATTCAAACTTTGATTCATTTGTAGATAGTTTTGGAGACAAAGTTAAACATGTTGTACTACTTGGTACTACTGCTGTTAAGATTAAGGAAGCGGCAGAACGAAAAGGATACCAAAACACAATAATGGTCAAAGACATGAAGGCATGCGTTTCAGAAGCATTTAGAAGAGCTGAAACAGGGGATACAGTTTTATTATCTCCAGCATGTGCAAGTTGGGATATGTATAACAGCTTTGAAGAGCGTGGCGATGATTTCAAGAACTGCGTTAAAGAATTGGAGAAATAATGAAAAAAAATACCAAAAATAAATTAAAACCAATAGATTTTGGCTTAGTCTCGGTAACTTTAGGACTAATTATTTTTGGTGTAGTAATGGTTTTTAGTGCAAGCTACTACTGGGCACTTGGACAAGATGGAAGTCCATATGCGTATTTGATAAAATCAGGAATATGGGCTTGTGGTGGAATTGGAATTATGTTTATAGTTGCAATGATAGATTATCGGCGGTTAAAAAACCTATCGACCATAATAATGATTGCAAGTATAGTTGCATTAGCTCTAATATTTACGCCCCTTGGCTCTGGTGCAAAAGGAGCAACAAGATGGCTTGATTTGGGAATAATAACTATAATGCCAGGGGAAATATCAAAGCTTGCAGCGATTATTTTTGTAGCGGCTTTTTTGAGCAAAAAGGGTAGAAATGTAAATTCTCTTGTAGAAACTATATTACCTCTATTACTTTTGTGTGGCGCTTATGGCGGACTTATAATGCTTCAGCCCAACATGTCAACTGCAGTTACTATTGTAGGTATAATAATTGCAATGATGTTTATCGCGGGCATTAAGCTTTACTATTTTGGAGGCTTGATTGGAGTGGGAGCCGCATTAGGGGTAGCAATGATTTCAACTAGTGAATATAGACTTGCTCGAGCGACGTCGTTTTTAAACCCTTTTAAAGATGCACAAGGTGATGGATTCCAGGTAGTGCAGTCATTACTTGCACTTGGATCTGGAGGGTTTTGGGGACGTGGACTTGGTAATAGTATTCAAAAGTCACTATATTTACCAGAGCCACAAAACGACTTTATTCTTTCTATAATTGGCGAAGAATTGGGATTTGTTGGAATAACATTTCTTTTAATGGCATACATATTTTTAATATGGAGAGGGATTAAAGTTGCACTTGCTGCCAAAGATAAATTTGGCTTTTACATAGCTTCAGGGGTAGTTATGATGATAGGAATTCAGGTTGCATTAAACATTGCAGTTGTAACTTCATCTATGCCGCCAACAGGAGTTACATTACCATTTGTTAGTTATGGTGGAAATGCTATGATATTGTTTTGTACAGGTATGGGACTTGTGCTAAGTGTTTCAAGACGTACAGTAGACATAGATGAGGATGAAGAGTTATAACGTATAAATTTTTAGGAGAAAAAAATGAGAGTAATAATGACTGGTGGCGGTACAGGTGGTCACATATATCCAGCAATTGCTATCGCAGATAGAATTGATCAGAGGACACTAAACTCTGAGATCCTTTTTGTTGGAACTGAAAAAGGTTTGGAAAAGGACTTAGTGCCTAAACATGGATACGATATTAAGTTTATTAATGTTTCTGGAATTAGCCGTAAAAATATGTTGAAAAACATTAAAGTTTATAAAGAATATGTAAATGCAAAGAAGCAAGCAAAAAAAATAATTGAAGATTTCAAACCAGATATTGTAATAGGAACTGGTGGTTATGTTTGTGGACCAGTTGTAAAAATGGCCGCAAAAATGGGAATTAAAACTTGCATCCATGAATCAAATGCAACGCCAGGGCTTACAAATAAAATGCTTGCTAGTGTTGTGGATACAATTTTTATCAGTTTCCCAGAAGCTGGGGAAAAATTCAAACACAAAGAAAAACAAATATTATCAGGGAATCCTGTTCGTGACGAATTTTTTAAGGCTAGAAAAAACACTTCTAGAGAAAAGCTAGGCATTGGACAAGATGAATTTGTGTTACTTGCTTTTGGCGGTAGCCAAGGGGCAGGTAGAATTAACAAATCTATGATGGAAGTAGTTGAAAAATATAATGGAGTGTCAAAGGTAACGGTAATCTTTGGGACAGGTAAATATTACTACAAGCCTATTTTGACAGAGTTAAAAGAAAAAGGCATAGAAATAAGTGAGAATATTAGAGTTTTGGAATATATTGATAATATGGAAAACTACTTATCAGCAGCTGATATAGTGGTTTCAAGAAGTGGGGCATTAACTGTTTCAGAAATCGCTGTTTGTGGAACACCAGCTATACTGATACCATCACCAAATGTTACAGGCAATCATCAAATGCACAATGCACTTGCTATTGCAGAAAATGGTGGGGCGAGCATCCTTGAAGAAAAGGATTTGACAGAAAACGCTTTGTACAAAAAAATTGAAGAAATGAGAAATAACGAAGAATTACTATTGGATATGTCGCAAAAAGCAAAAGAATGTGCACCATTAGATGCGACAGATATAATTTTTTATACCATTAACGAATGAGGAAAAACATGGATGAAGGCAAAGTGAAAATTGATGAACTTAATAATGAAACACAGGCGAATGGAGATGGTGTAGCGCAAGATAATGAAATGCAAGATAGTGACTCGTTAAAAGAAGCTTACCGTAAACAGCTTGAACAGGGTCCTAAAAAAAAGAAAAGAAAAAGGAGAAAACAACATTTCTTCCTTAAAGTTGCTATTGTTTTAGGGCTTCTAATTGCTATTTTCGCCTTTTTGTCGTCGTCATTTTTTGCTGTGACAGAAATTGAATCACTGAGTAATAAGCACTTTACATCAAAACAAATCATTAAAATGTCTGGGATCAAGAAAGGTGAAAACATTTTTATGATAAGAAAAAAAGTGGTGAAGAATGAATTGGTAAAAAGTCCATATATAAATTCTGTGGAAATAAAGAAAGTTTATCCAAGAAAAATTCAGATTATTGCCCAGGAAAGACGACCTTTTGCAACATTGAAATATGGTAGTAAGTATGCGCTTATTGATAAGGAAGGTTATGTATTAGACATTAGAAAAGTTAGACCAAAGATAACTTTAATTGAGAATGTATCTGTAAAAAGCTTAAAAGAGGATGAAATAATTGAGGTAAAAGAAAAGGAAATTATGAAAGCCTCCATTGAGATGATAAATTTAATGAAAAAAGAAAATTTGTTTTTTAAAAAAATTGATCTAAAAAACAAAAAGGAAGTCAGGTTATATGTTTATGATATGCTTGTATTTACAGGCAATAGCGAAGAACTAACAAAGAATATTGAGAATGGAAATGTTGGTGTAATTGTATACGATTTATATAAAAAGAAGATTAAAAGGGGCACTGTCGATATAGGTGATACTGGATATTGTTCTTTTACGCCAATTTTTGAATAAAAATAGTATTTTTATATACAAAAATATATGTTGATATGATATAATTAAAAAAGATTATACTATCTATGCTTAGCAGGAGGAAAGTAAGCGATGTTGGAATTTGAAATGAACAATGAAGGAAACGCAAGAATAATAGTTGTAGGCGTTGGCGGCGGTGGATGCAACGCCGTAAATAGAATGATAGATTCGAAGCTTAAAGGTGTGAACTTTATTGCTATTAATACCGATAAACAGGCATTAACAGCATGTAAAGCTGAAACAAAGCTTCAAGTTGGAGAGAAATTAACAAAGGGTCTTGGTGCTGGAGGAAACCCAGAAGTTGGGCAGAAATCAGCTGAAGAGAACATTGAAGATATAACTCGTTTTTTGAGTGGTGCAGAAATGGTTTTTGTCACTGCTGGAATGGGTGGCGGAACTGGAACAGGTGCAGCACCTATCGTAGCTAAGGTTGCAAAAGATATGGGGATTTTAACAGTTGGAGTAGTTACTAAACCATTTACTTTTGAAGGACGCAAGAGAAGTGAACATGCTGAACTTGGAATTAAGTTTCTAAAGAAATTTGTGGATTCTATTGTTGTTGTACCAAATGACAAACTACTTGATATGGCAGAACCAAACACTTCATTAATTCAAGCATTTAACTTGGCGGATGAAGTTCTTAAACAGGGAGTACAAGGCATTACAGATTTGATTGGTAATGATGGACTAATCAACTTAGACTTTGCTGATGTTGAAACTGTTATGAGAGACAGAGGCATTGCACATATGGGTATTGGTGTTGGTATTGGCGACAACAAGGTTAAAGATGCTATTACATCTGCAATTGAAAGTCCATTACTTGAAACTACTGTTGCAGGGGCTAAAGCAATTTTATTAAATGTAACTGGTGGATATGATATGGGTATGCTTGATGTTAATGAAGCTGCTAATCAGATTCAAAGTGTGGCAGATAAAGACGCAATCATTATATTTGGTGCAGCAGTCAAAGAAGAAATGCAAGACGAAATGCACGTTACAGTTATTGCTACTGGATTTGAAAATCAGCCTGGCAATTATGCAAACGCTGGTGGCTTTAGTGAAGATGGGGCGGAGCAGTCAACTAATAATGAGTTCTCTGATGGAACTCCAAAGGAACAGACTTTAAGCGATGTTCTTAAGACATTAGATAGAAATACTGCACCAACTAAGTTTGATATCCCATCATTCTTAAAATAATACGAAGCTAAAAAGCCGGTGTAAACCGGCTTTTTATTAATAGAAATATTCAAGTATACAAGTTTGAGTATTTAAGGGGAACAAGTATGAAGGTTATTACATCTAAGGACAACAAAATATTCAAAAAAGCAGTCAATTTAACAACCAAAAAATATAGGGATAGACTAGGGCAGTTTTTGGTCGAGGGAGACAAACTGGTGAGAGAAGCCTATGATGCTGGTAAGGTTGAGACTGTTATTTTGTGTGATAATTATAAAAAGGAAATCTATTATGAAGAGACCGAGGTAGTCTTTATGATGGGTAAGCTTTTTGAGAGGCTTACCCAGACCGAAACAAGCCAAGGTATTATTGCTATTGTAAACAAAATGGAATATGATGTTGAAACATTTTCAAAAAAAATCAATCAAAAATCTGGGAATGTTGTTGTGCTAGATTGTTTGCAAGATCCAGGGAATATTGGAACTATAATAAGGACAGCAGATGCAGCTGGATACAACGGTGTTTTAACGATAAGGGGGACAGCAGATGCTTACTCTCCAAAGGTAGTTAGATCAGCAGCAGGGTCAGTTCTACGGCTTCCAATAATGCAAGTTTCAGATCAAAATGAAGCAATAAAATTTTTAAAAGATAATCAAAAAACAATTGTAGCAACCTGTTTTGAAACTGATAAGTTTTATTATGATGTAGACTTAAGAAACAATATAGGACTAGTAATTGGTAATGAAGGTAATGGCATAAGTGAAGAATTTTTAAATTGTTCTGATTTAAAAATTAAGATTCCAATGGAAGAGCCAGTAGATTCATTAAATGCGTCAGTTGCAGCAGGTATACTAATGTATCAATCAAAGATGAAAGGTGAGTAGTTATGCAAAACAAACTAAATGAAATATTAGAACAAGCAAAGGAGCAATTAAATTCAGCAAAAAATGTTGCTGAAACTAATGATCTAAGAGTTAAGTTCTTAGGTAAAAAGGGAGAAATTACTTCAATATTAAAAGAAATGGGTAAGCTTCCAAAAGAAGAAAAAAAGGTATTAGGTCAAGCAGCAAATAAAGTTAGAGAAGAAGTTGAAGAATTAATCAATGACAAATTGCAAAAAGTAAAAGCTGCTGCAAAAGAAGCACAGTTTAAATTAGAAAAGATAGATGTAACAGAACCAGGAAAGGAAATCAACATAGGTGTTAAGCATCCTATAACATTAACTATTGAAGAAATTAGTAATATCTTCATGGCTATGGGATATTCTATAGCAGAGGGACCACAAATTGATTCTGTTTTCAATGCCTTTGATGGATTAAATTCACCACAGAATCATCCGTCAAGAGATAAGACAGACACTTTCTATATTTCTGATGATACAGTGTTAAGACCACATACATCAACTGTACAGATTAGAACACTTTTATCACAGAAACCTCCAATTAAAATCATTGCACCAGGTAGATGTTTTAGATGTGATACTCCTGATGCAACTCATTCACCAATGTTCCATCAAATTGAAGGACTAATTGTTGATGAAGGAATTACAATGGCGGATTTAAAGGGTACACTTGATAGCATGGCAAAAAAAATATTTGGACCAGATACTAGAACAAAGTTTAGACCTCATCATTTCCCATTCACTGAGCCAAGCGCTGAAATGGACGTTTCTTGTTTCAAATGTGGTGGCGAAGGCTGCAGAATTTGTAAAGGTAGCGGATGGATTGAAATTCTAGGTTGCGGCATGGTACACCCAAATGTACTTGCTGTTGGCGGAATTGACACAGAGAAATACACTGCATTTGCTTTTGGAATGGGTGTTGATAGAATTGCAATGTTAAAGTACGGTGTTGATGATATTAGATTATTCTACGAGAATGATATGCGTTTCATCAATCAGTTCAAATAAGGAGGGCGAAATATGTTAGTACCAATTAAATGGCTTAAAGATTATACAAAAGTAAATGTAGATATAGATACTTTCACAGATAGAATGATAATGTCTGGATCAAACCTTGAAACAGTAGAATATATAGGTGAAGGAATTGAAAATGTAGTAGTGGGTAAAATTGTAGAAATCAATAAACATCCTGATGCAGATAAACTAAACGTATGTATGGTAGATGTTGGACAAGATGAATTACTACAAATTGTTTGTGGAGCACCAAATGTAGCTGTGGGGAGATTAGTTCCAGTAGCTCTTCATGGTAGCAAATTGCCAGGTGGAGAAATTAAGAGAGGCAACCTAAGAGGTGTTGAATCAAATGGTATGCTTTGTTCAACAGGAGAACTTGGATTTGCAGATAACGTAGCGCCATATCTTCACAAAGATGGTATTTGGCTTCTACCAGAAGACTTTGAACTAGGTCAAGACCTTGTAACAGCATTGGATTTAAAAGATGCAGTAGTAGACTTTGAGATAACTCCAAATAGATCAGACTGTCTATCTATGGTTGGAATGGCAAGAGAAACAGCAGCAACTTTCAAAGAAAAACTTGAATATCCAAAGTCTTCATTAAAGGAAGAAAGTGACAAAGAAACTAAAGATTTAATTAAGGTTGAAATATTAAACGAGGAGCTTTGCCAACGATATGTTGCAAGAGCAGTAACAGATATTGTTATAAAGGAAAGCCCATGGTGGATTCAGCAAAGATTAATGAATGCGGGAATGAGACCGATTAACAACATCGTTGATATTACTAACTTCGTTATGCTTGAATATGGTCAGCCTATCCATGCTTTTGATTTAAAAACTATCGAAGATAGCAAAATTATTGTAAGTAATGCTGAAAGTGGAGAAAAATTTGTAACACTAGATGAAACAGAAAGAACTCTAGATGATACAATGTTAATGATTCGAGATGGCAAGAAGGCTGTTGCCCTAGCAGGTGTTATGGGTGGTCTGAACTCAGAGATTGAGGCTACAACAGAGGTAGTGTTAATAGAAGTTGCAAATTTTGAAGCAGATGGAATACGTGCAACATCAAAAAAACTTGGTCTAAGAACAGAAGCTTCAGCTAGATATGAAAAAGGTGTAGATCCTAACCTTTGTATGGTTGTTGCTAATCGTGTTTGTGAACTAATTGAAGAAACTAACTCAGGAAAAGTTTGCAAAGGTGTAGTTGACGTTTATCCAAAAGAAATAAATCTTCCAACTGTTGATGTTAGAGTTGATAGAATAAATAAAGTTCTAGGAACTTCAATAACAGCGCAAGAAATGACTGAGATACTACAGCTTTTAGAAATAGAAGTTGAAAATAAAGGTGATATTTTAGTTTGTACACCTCCATCAGTTAGACTAGACTTATTAAAAGAAGTTGACTATATAGAGGAAGTTGCTAGAATTTATGGCTATGATAGCCTACCTATGACAATTCCAAAGGGAAACAACGAAAGCTCTAAAGGTAGAGAAGAAGATATTAGATGTATTGCGCGAAATGCACTTTGTGCTATGGGCGTTAACGAAATACAGACATATTCATTTGTTAGCCCTAAAAGTGTAGATGACATTGGCATTGGTGACGATTCATGGGAAAAAGCATTTGTAAAAATTCTTAATCCGCTAGGCGAAGAAAACTCTGTAATGAGAACTCTTCTAACACCGGGTATGCTATCATCATTAGCAACTAACTACACAAGAAATATTGAAAAAGTAAAGGCATTTGAACTTGGATCAACATTTATGGATGATATATATGGTGATACAGGAATGCCAGAAGAAAACAATGCCCTTTGTATTGGCGCATACGGCGGAGGTATGGACTTCTTTGAACTAAAGGGAATGATTGTAGAATTACTTGAAAATCTTGGTATTAAGGATGTAGAATTTGTTGCAGAAACTGAATATGGTGTATACCATCCAGGTAGATGTGCTAGAATTATGCTTAAACCAGATGAAAAATTATGCATGAATACTGAAGCAGCAATGGAAGAACTTAAACAAAGAATGGAAACAAATAAAGAAGACTTTGGTGATGAAGAACTTGCAATGCTAAAGGATGTAATTGGTCAGATGAATGGCACTATAGGCGATATGCCAATTGAAATAGGTATCATGGGAGAAATTCACCCAGATGTTGCAGAAAAGTATGGAATTGGGGAAAAGTGTTACTGCTGTGAAATGTTATTTGAAACAGTAATTGACTTTGCGAAAAAAGAAAAAGCATATTCACCGTTACCAAAATATCCAGCGACTTCAAGAGATATAGCGTTGTTAGTTGACGAAGATGTACCTGTAGGACATATTAAAGAAGTAATTGAAGGCAATGGTACAGAAATACTAGAAAACGTAAAATTGTTTGATATTTACAGAGGAGAGCAAGTGTCAGAAGGCAAGAAGAGTGTTGCATTCTCATTGACATACAGACATCCAGAAAAAACTTTAACAGATGATGATGTTGCTACTTTACATAACAAAGTTCTAGCGGCTTTAAATGATGAATTTGGAGCAGTGCTAAGAGAATTATAGGAGGATAGATAAGGTGAGTATAAAAGTTACAGTTAACATTTATGGACAAGAATATACAATAGCAGGAGGCGACTCACAAGAAAAAGTTTTGAAAGTTGCTGCCCATGTTGACAGTAAAATGCGAGAAATTGGTGATGCAGTAAATTCTCTTTCTACAACGAATGTTGCAGTCCTTTCAGCTGTTAATATTTCAAATGATTATTTTACCTGTAAAGAAAGACTTCAAGAAATAAAGGCAACAAATGAACAGCTTGAAGGAGATACTCAGCATTATATTCAGCTATGGGAAGAAGCAAAAAAAAGTTTCTTTGAGTACAAAGAACAAAATATCGCTATTCAAAGACAAAAGGAAGCTTTGGTTGAAAAGCTAAATGCAAAAGAAAAAGAAGTTGAGAGGATTGTCAAAGGACAAGGCAGTCTTCAGGAAGAGATAAAAAAAGGGACTGAAGAAAAACTTAAAGAGGCTGAAGCTAGATTTAAGGAGCTAGAAAACAATTTCTTTGATTTGCAAATGGAAAACATAAGAATTAAAAGCGAACTTGAAAAATTAAGAGGCGGAATTAAAAGATAATGAATGAGAAAGCTACTAGGGTTTTGGAATACAGCAAAATTATAGAGCTTCTAAAAGCACAGGCAGGCTCGGAAATGACTAAAAAAATCATTTCTGAGCTTAAACCTTATATAGACATAAGAATAATTGAAGAAGCGCTTTTGGAAACTGATGAAGCTGTAAAACTAATAACGTACAAAGGACCACTTCCTTTAGGCAACTTTTATGATATAGGTAAATCTATTGACTTTGCCCAAAAAGGTGGAGCTCTTACAATGGGACAATTGTTAAGAGTTTATTATAATATGAAAGTTGCATCTAATGTGGTTTCATATTTAAAAGGGGATATACCTACTGTACCAATTTTAACCGGTATGGGAGATGTAATAATTGAGTTTAAAGATTTAGCAGATGACATTGATAGATCAATTGAGTCGGAAGATGAGATGAGTGATAATGCAAGTCGTGAGCTAAAAGATATAAGGCGAAATATTGCGAGACAAAACGAAGCAATTAGGACTAGAATAAATCAAATAATAAACAAATCGGATAACCAGTCTATGTTGCAAGATTCAATTGTGACAGTTAGAGATGGAAGATTTGTAATTCCAGTCAAACAAGAGCATAAAGGTAAGTTCCCTGGAATTGTTCATGATCAAAGTGCTTCAGGTGCTACTCTATTTATTGAGCCGCAGGTGATTGTAAATTTAAACAATGATTTACGAGAATTAGAAATAGCCGAAAAGATTGAGATTGACAGAATTTTACTAGAACTTTCAGGTAGAGTTGGTGAATATTCTGAGGAATTAAAAAACAACCAGGAAATTTTGGTTCAAATGGATTTAATTATGGCAAAAGGCAAGCTTGCAAGTATCCAAGGTGCAGAATGTCCAAAGATTAATGATAAGGGTATCGTTTCCCTAAAGAGTGCTAGGCATCCATTGATTGACAAAACAAAGGTAGTACCAATAGATGTTGAAGTTGGCTCTAAGTATAACAGCCTGATTATTACAGGGCCAAACACAGGAGGTAAAACAGTAACGCTAAAAACAGTAGGACTTTTAGCTATGATGGCACAAACGGGGTTACATATACCAGCATCATCTATGAGTACATTACCAATTTTTAAAGATATTTTTGCCGATATTGGTGATGAACAAAGTATTGAACAAAGCTTATCTACATTTTCATCTCATATGAAAAATATTGTAGATATAGTTTCTAATGTGGAAAAAGATACACTCATATTGCTTGATGAACTTGGGGCAGGTACTGACCCAACAGAAGGTGCAGCACTTGCAATTTCAATACTTGAAAAACTATACGAAAAACAAGGAACAATAATTGCCACAACTCATTATACAGAGTTAAAGAAATATGCTTTATCAAAAGAGGGTGTATCAAATGCTTCTATGGAATTTGATGTTGAAACTTTGAGTCCGACATATAAACTTACAATAGGTATTCCAGGACGTTCAAATGCTTTTGAGATATCAAAAAAACTAGGTTTAATACCTGAAATAATAGAAAAAGCCAAGATGTTACTTGATGGTGGGGACATCGCATTTGAAGAGGTTTTGACTGCAATTGAGGCTGACAAAAAAGCAGCAGAGCAAGAACGTGATGAAGCCATTATGCTTAATATAGAAATGAAAAAGCAAAAAGAAATTTTTGAAAGAGAATCGGCAAAAGCGAGGGAGAAACAAGAAAAACTTTTGGCACAAGCGAAGGAAGAAGCAAGAGATATAATAGAAGAAGCAAAGCGTATTACCAAAAGTGTTCAAGAAGAATTAAAGGAACTTTCAAAAGTTGAGAGTTTAGGCGAGCGAAACAAAAGGCTTGATCGAAGTAAACGAAAAGTCAAAGATGCCGCAGGCAGATACAAGGAAACATTCATCGTTGAAGAAAACGATAATCCTATTAATGTTGATGAAATTAAAATAGGGGACAGAGTAAAAGTTCTAACACTTGCACAAAATGGTGAAGTTATTGGACTGCCGGACAAAAAGGGGGAAATCCAAGTACAGATTGGGATTATGAAGATAAAGTGCAAGCCAGAGGACTTAAAACTTATAATTGATGGAAAAAATAAGATTAAAAAGAAGCCTGAAAGAGCAATGTATGGAAGTATGTACAAAGCAAAGACTATGTCAATTTCAACGACTATAGATGTAAAAGGGCAGAATTTGGATGAAGCACTTAATAATGTTGATAAATATCTTGATGATGCATTTATTGCCAACCTTAGTGAAATAACTATTATTCATGGGCGTGGTGAAGGTATTTTGATGAAAGGTATACACAACATGCTCAAAAGTCACAAACATGCTAAAGGGTTTAGAAAAGGGAACTACAATGAGGGTGGCGATGGTGTCACAATAGTGAAGATTAAATAATGGAGAATAAAAATGGACTTAAAGTTTGAGAATAAATATATAACAACTCTTGAAACAACTAGAGCTTATTGCAAGCATGCATCACATACTTGCAAAATTTATAAAATGGAAGGCTATGTTCTTGGTCTTGTATTTTTAATAATGCTTGTAACTGGTATTATTTACAAAATGGGACTGAACTATGTCGTAGTTCCAGCCATTGGTGTTTTGGCAGGGATTTTTCTTGTGAATTGTGAAAAATGGCAAGGCAAGCGAGTTTATGACAAGCGAGTTAAGATTTATGGTGAAAAATTCCCATACACTTGTTATGAATTTGGAGATAGGGTTACCCTAAAAGAAGGGGACATTGAAGCTAGGTATGACTATGTCTTATTGCTAGATTTGAGAGAAAGTAGAGATTATTTCTTCCTTATGCTTGATAAAGAGAATGGGCTGACAATTAAAAAAGATAGTTTTACAATAGGAACAGCAGATGATTTTAGAGATTTTATTACCGAAAAAATTAATAAATCTAGAGAAGGCATGGGCATGAAACCTTTGGAAAAATAAAGGGAGAAAATGGAGAATACAAAGAGCGTTGATTTAACAAAGGGGAACATAGTAAAGCAACTTATCAAGTTTTCAATACCACTTTTGATAGGGAATTTACTACAACAAATTTATTTTATAGCAGATTCGATTATTGTAGGGCAGTGGATTGGAAGCACTGCCCTTGCAGCCGTTGGAGCGACATCGTCAATAACGATTCTTATGGTGTTTTTCTTTATGGGTATGGCTAATGGTGCAGGAGTAATTATTTCTCAATATTATGGCGCCAGAGAAATGCATAAAGTGGCAAAGGTTATAAAAGCTGCTGGGATTTTTACCATAATTGTAGGGGCGATATGTTCTGTTGGTGGAGCTTTATTAACGGACACTTTTTTGAGGTGGATTAATATACCACCAGATGTATTTGAACAAAGTTCAAACTATTTGAGAGTTTGCGTTTTAGGTATGCTTCCAATGCTAATTTACAATATGGGAGCAAGTTCATTGCAAGCGATGGGCGACTCAAAAACACCATTATACTATCTTTTGATTGCTAGTGTGATAAATATTGTCCTTGATATATTTTTTGTAAAAGGATTAGGGACAGATGTAGAAGGAACAGCCTATGCAACTATAATTGCTCAAGGTGTAGCAGCTATACTTGTAATTTTAAGCATAAAAAAGAAATTACGAGGAATTGCGAAATCAAATATTGAAATCCCTAAAATGGGATATTTTATTAAAAATATTACAATAGTAGGATTTCCAATTGCAATACAAAATGTGGTTATAAATTTTTCTAATATTGTAGTGCAAAGTCATATAAATGGACTTGGTTCTGATGTAATGGCAGCATGGAGTGCATTTAGCAGATTAGATACGTTTATAATTTTGCCGTTTCAAAGTTTTGGACTTGCAGTATTAACTTTTGTAGGACAAAACTATGGAGCGAAGAACTATCACAGGATACAAGATGGTGTTAAGGCAGGAGTTGTTTTAAGCACAATTGTTACTATAAGTATAGGTGGTATTTTATGCTTATCACCAAGATTTTTCTTCTCTTTTTTTACAAATTCTGAGACGGTAATCTTGGAAGCAACAAGTATGATGTACTTTATGGTTCCTTTTTATTTTGCACTTGCGATTGCTAGAATTTATGTTTCAGCAATTTCTGGTACAGGAGATTCAGTCACACCCATGATTGTTAATATTGTTTTTATGTGTGTATTTAGAGTTATAGTTTTACCACTACTAGCTAATGTGATTGACCACAATATGATGGTGGTATATTACACGTATTGGAGCTCATGGTTCCTAAGCCTTGTTAGTATAAAAATTTGTTATAATATAAAAGTTAAAAATAAATTAGGTACTGTTAAAATATTGGAATAACTGATATAATCAAGTATTAGAGAATACTTATAAGGAAAGGTGTATTATAATGTATATTATTAGTGAATGTCTATTAGGCAGGAACTGTAAGTATAATGGGGGAAACAACAAAACTCAATGGGTTTTGGATTTTGCTGAGAAACATAGTTATTGCAGTGTTTGTCCCGAATTATTAGGAGGACTAAAAAGTCCAAGAGCGCCAGCAGAAATTGTAGATTCAAGAGTAATAAACAATCAAGGCATTGACATTACAACTGAATTTGAGGTGGGAAGTAAAAAGGCTTTAGACATTGCCGTGGCTAGGGCGGAAGCACTAGGTGAAAGAGTAGAAGGCGCAATACTTAAGAGTAAAAGTCCATCTTGTGGGTGCGGACAAATCTATGACGGAACTTTTGAAGGTAGATTGACCCAAGGTAATGGAGTATTTGCACAGATGTTAGTAGATAAAGATATTAAGATTAATACAGACAAGGAGAAAATTGATGATTAATTACAAAGATATGATAGCAGATATAATTGTAGAAAATGTAAGCGATTTAACAAAGGAAGATGTACTTGGAATGATTGAAGTTCCAAGTGACGAAAAAATGGGAGACTATGCGTTCCCTTGCTTTAGACTTGCAAAAGTACTTCGCAAAGCGCCACCATTAATTGCAAAGGATATTGCAGCAAAAATTGAAGGCAATGAAGTATTTGAGAAAGTAGAAAGTGTAAATGCTTATGTTAATATGTATATTTCAAGAGGAAACTTTGCCAAAGAACTTGTAAAAGAAGTTATAGAGCAAAAGGAAGATTTTGGCAAGAGTAATCTTGGAGCAGGCAAAAAAGTAATCGTTGAGTTTTCTTCACCTAATATTGCAAAACCATTTCATATAGGTCATATCAGAAGTACAGTAATAGGTAATGCGATATACAAACTGTACGATTGCCTTGGTTATGAAACAATTAGAATTAACCATTTGGGAGACTATGGAACACAGTTTGGAAAAATGATATGTGCTTACAGACGTTGGGGAAATAAAGAAGACGTAATCAAAGAGCCAATTAAAACATTATTACAGTATTACACAAAGTTCCATGTGGAAGCAGAAAACGATCCAAGTTTAGACCAAGAAGCTAGAGATATTTTTACAAAGTTAGAAAACGGATCACCAGAAGAAATGGAACTATGGCAGTGGTTTAGAGATGAATCTCTAAAAGAATTTACTGTAGTTTATGATATGTTAGGAATTGAATTTGATTCATATGCAGGAGAAAGTTTCTATTCGGATAAAATGGATAGATTTGTTAATGAATTAAAGGACAAGAAATTATTGCAAGAATCAAATGGTGCAAACATCGTAGATCTTGAGCCATACGGAATGTCACCAGCTTTAATTACTAAATCAGACGGATCAACCCTATATATTACTAGAGATATTGCAGCAGCAGTATATAGAAAAGAACATTATGACTTCTACAAGAACATTTATGTAGTAGCATCACAACAAAACTTACATTTCCAACAATGGTTTAAGATTGTAGAATTATTAGGCTATGAATGGGCAAAGGATTGTGTACACATTCCATTTGGACTTGTTAGCCTTGAAGATGGTACAATGTCAACAAGACAAGGTAGAGTTGTATTCTTAGAAGACGTTTTAAATAGAGCTGTAAACCAGACAATGGAAATAATCAGAGAAAAAGGTGTTGCAACAGATGATATTGAAGCAACAGCTAAACAGGTAGGTATTGGGGCAGTTGTGTTCCAAGAACTATCAAATAACAGAATTAAAGACTATACATTCTCATGGGATAAAGTTCTAAACTTTGAGGGAGAAACAGGACCATACGTTCAATACACACACGCAAGAGCAGCAAGCGTGCTTAGAAAAGCATCAGAAGAATCAGTTGCAAAAGCAGCAAAACTTGAAATGTTTAATCCAGAATTTATTTCAAGTGACAGTGCATATGAACTTGCAAAATTAATTTACAAGATGCCAGATGTTATTAAAGAAGCAGCAGAAAAATACGAACCTTCAATTTTGACAAGGCACATAATCAATATTGCACAAGGATTTAACCGTTTCTACCACCATGAACATGTAAATGTCGAAAACGAAAGTGAAAAACTAACAAAACTAGCACTAGTAATAAGCGCCAAGACAGCAATTAAAAATGGATTGGCATTATTAGGAATGAGTGCACCGGAGAAGATGTAATGAGATACGAAGGCGATATATATAGACCTCCAAGTGAGGCGAGAAGTTTAATAATACAGGTAACAATTGGTTGCACTCATAACGAGTGTACCTTTTGTACAATGTGTAAAGACAAAGTTTTTAGAATTAGAGATGCAAAAGAAGTTGTAGAAGATTTAGAAATGGCACGTAGATATTATAGCCGTATAGAAAAAATATTTTTCTGTGACGGAGATGCTCTTTGCTTATCCAATGAAAAACTACTTTACCTACTTAACAAAGCAAAAGAAATTTTTCCAGAATGCAAAAGTGTAAACGTTTATGGTACGCCAAAAGATGTTTTAGCAAAAACCGAAGAAGAATTAGTTGCGTTAAGAGAAGCTGGGGTAAAGATAATTTATATTGGCGCTGAATCAGGAAGCGAAACAGTGTTAAAAAATATCAAAAAAGGCGCAACTCGAAGAGAAATAATAGATGCAGTAAATAAAATCGAAGAATCTGGTATTGCAGCATCTGTAACATTTATTTCAGGTCTTGGTGGCAAAGCAAACTGGAGAGAGCACGCAATTGATTCTGGTTCTATGATTAGCGAAATGAATGCATCATACGTAAGTCTTTTGACATTAATGGTGCCTCATGGTGCCCCACTTAATGAGGAAATTGCAGATGGAAGCTTTGAACTGCTTTCACCAGAAGAAGTTGTTGTAGAAACAGTTCTTATGGTGGAAAACATGAATGTGCCTGGGGAAACTGTATTTAGAAGTAATCATGCATCAAATTATGTTTCATTAAGAGGTACATTACCATATGACAAAGAGAGAATGCTTAATCAGCTTAGGGTAGCCATGGAAAACACAGGTATGCTTAAAGACGAAAGATTTAGAATGCTTTAGGAGGCATGATGAGAGTACTATTAGCCACGTTAAATTCAAAGTTTATACATTCAAACTTGGCAATCCGATATCTTTATGAAGCATCAAATGATAGTAGGGAAAACATAACCATAAGAGAATTCACTATTAATAATAGTGAAGATTATATGTTTACAGAACTTGTAGCAGGAAATTTTCACGTAGTGTGTTTTTCCTGCTACATTTGGAATATACAAAAAACATTACACCTTTGCGAAAACCTAAAAAAAGCACAGCCAAATGTGAGGATTGTGTTAGGTGGACCAGAGGTTTCTTATGATGCAGGAGAAATTCTCAAAGCAAATCCATTTGTAGACTTCATACTAATAGGGGAAGGCGAAGAAAACTTTCCAAAATTAATAAAAAATTTGGAAACGCAAATTGACAATGGCATTGACATTGGATTAAAAGAAGAAGTAGAAGCAATTGATGGTATTGCATATCGCAAAGACAATGAAATAATTGTTAAACCTCAATTAAAGCTTATAGATATGGAAAAAATACCGTATCCATATGGATCGGGGTACGAAAAGGATAAAGTTATTTATTATGAAGGGACGAGGGGATGCCCATATAATTGTAGTTACTGCATGTCATCAATAGACAAAAAGGTTAGAAGCATTCCTCTTGATAGATTAAAAAAAGAAATGAAAAGATTTCTTGATGAAAATGTCAAGCAAGTAAAATTCCTAGATAGGACTTTTAACTGGGACAAAGAGAGAAGCGATGAGATATTTGCATTTTTGATAGAAAATGATAATGGAAGTACAAACTTTCATTTTGAAATATGTGCGGATAACTTGACCGAAAAAACCTTTGAAATATTAAAGCATGGGAGGAAAGGATTGTTCCAATTTGAAATAGGAATACAATCTACAAACCAGCAAACACTAGATAGTGTAAATCGAAGCTCGGATAATGTAAAACTACTAGACAACGTGACAAAAATTATTAATATGAAGAATATTCATACACATGTTGATTTAATAGCAGGTTTACCGTTTGAAACCTATGAAATATTCGGGCATTCATTTGATCAAGTCTTTGGACTTAGAGCAGATGCGCTGCAGCTAGGATTTTTGAAATTATTAAAAGGAACAAAAATCAGAAATGAAGAAAAACTACACGAATATAAATATGATGAAATAGCACCATATCAAGTTATTTCAAATAAATATATAACCGCATATGAAATTGCAAAGCTAAAAATGATAGAGAATATATTGGATATTTATTGTAATAAAGGTGGATATGAAACTAGCTTAGAAGCCATAATAAAGCATTACAAAAGACCATTTGAATTCTTTGAAGAGTTTTCGGCATATTATTACAAAAAAGGTTTTCAAAATAGATCTCACAAAAAAGAAGATCAATACAGAATCCTCAATAACTTCGTAGTGGATGAGTTGAAAATTCCAGAAATAACAAAAGACATTACCAAGGACCTTGAAGTAACTATGAATTTTGATGCAGTGAAAAAATTTTTTAGAAAGGGGTGGCAGATAAATGATTAAAACAAATGATAGAATTTCAAAGTTTTTTGAAGAGCGATTATCTAAATTTGTATTTGTAACTTATAGCGAAGAATTTATGAGTAAACTAAAAATTGAAGATATTATGCTAGGGATACCAGTGCCATTAAGTAAGGAAGATTTGCAAGTATTTGCAGGGGGAAGCGGAGTTTCAGCTGTAAAAATTGCAGAGAATATGACATGGATATTAGGGTGTGACCCAAACTTTAAATATGTAGAGTCCTACAAAAATTACATGACTAGATTCTTTGATGACAAGATGATAGAAGATATTGTTAAAGTAGGCGTAGAAGCTATTGGAGAAGGGGATCTGTTTAAGGCGTGTATACATTTTAGAGCTGTTCTGGTGTTTGAACCAGATATGATGGAAGGGATGTATAATTATGCCAGAGTTTGTAGGCAGATATATTTAGATGCAGATGATGAAGAGGTAATAGGATTCTTTAAAGCAGAAGCAATAGAGTATTTCGAGCGACTTACAATGGAATATCCTACCTTTGATAAGGGGTTTTACTTCTTAGGATATATGTACTTAAACTTAGGGCTTTATACAAAAGCAAAACTTACATTTGATGAATTTGTTAAAATTTCAAAAGATGAATCAGAAAAAGCAGAAATAAAAAAGAGAATGGCGGAACTTGTGGATCCACAAAAGATTGAAGCAGGTTGTAACCTTGTGATAAGTGGCAAATATGAAGAAGGAATTGCAGAATTGGAACCGTTTTGTCAAGGAACATTTGAAAAATGGTGGCCACTACATTTCTATTTAGGCGTAGCATATGAAGAAGTGTTAGAGCTTACTAAAGCCATAGAAAGCTACAAAAAAGTTATTAAACTAAATGCATCCCATATACCTTCAATGGAAGGGCTAGTTAGAGTATATTCAATTTTAGGTGATGATGATATGACTATCAAATACCTAAAAAAAATGGAAATAATACAGCAGGAGGTGTAAAATGGCAGCTATAATTGCAATACTATTTTATATATTAAATGTGTCATCGATGATTGCAATAGTCTTTGTAAGACGTAAAGAAATGAGCACAACTTATGCTTGGCTGCTTATATTAATATTTTTGCCTGTAGTTGGCCTACTGCTTTACTTCTTTTTTGGTAGCACCAAAAAACTGGAAATGATGAGCAAGAAGTTTAGGTTTTCAGAAATAGAAGAAGAATATATGCGAAAACTTGAAGAACATGTTTCGCTTGTTTCAACTGGTGAAGATATGTTTGCTAATGAAAAAACTAAGAACTACAAAGATATGGTTACAATTAATGGAACCAACGCAAAAAGTTTTTTTACAGAAGATAACAGCATTGAATTACTAATAAATGGACAGGCAAAATTTCCACGAATGTTTGAGGAAATAAAAAACGCAAAGACAAGTATAAATGTTATGTACTTCATAATAAAATCCCATGACGAAGTAGGTAAAGAATTAATAGATCTCCTTACAAAAAAGGCGGCGGAAGGCGTAAAAGTTAAAGTCCTATATGATTCGCTTGGCTGCTTAAAAACCAAGTTAAAGGATTTTGATCCTATTATTAAAAACGGTGGAGAGGTTCAAAAATTCCTGCCATCTACAATTAAAACATTAATGACTGTAAACTATAGATTGCACCGCAAAATGGTTGTAATAGATGGTGAGATTTGTTATACAGGGGGAATTAATGTAGGCGATGATTATCTAGGCAAATACACTCATATAACGCCTTGGAGAGACACTTCAGTAAGACTAACAGGGACAGCAGTTAAAGAATTGCAACTGTTATTCTTTAAGGATTGGATATTCTGTGCTAAACAGAATAAAAAATATAAGGTGAGTGTAAATAGTTTGAAAAAGGTAGAGAATCAAAGACAACTATATTTTCCAGATGTTAAGGTGAAGGGAAATGTTGGAATGCAGGTAATCCAGTGCGGACCTGACAAAAAATATGCATCTCATAAGGATAGCTATGTAAAAATGTGCACATCAGCAAGAAAATATTTATACATCCAGTCACCATACTTTGTGCCCGATGAAAGCCTGCTTGATGCAATTAGAATGGCAGCACAGTCAGGAATAGATGTTAGATTAATGATTCCAGGAATAGCAGATAAAGACTTTGTATATAAGGTGGCGATGTCTTATGTAGAGGAACTTTTAGAAGCTGGAGTGAAAATTTATAAACATAAAGGATTTATACATGCAAAAACAATGGTTATTGATGATTTTGTCGCTTCTGTAGGAACAACAAACTTGGATATTAGGAGCTTTAAACTTGATTATGAAGTAAATGTTTTGGCATATGACGAGAAATTTGCAGTAGAGTGCAAGGAAACATTCTTAAAAGACATAGAAGATTGTGAAGAGATTTTCCTTGAAAAATTCAGGGAAAGAGGCAAAATGGAATACATAAAAGAATCACTTTGCAGATTTTTTGCACCATTATCGTAAAAAAGTACTTGCTAGTTGCAAGATGTTGTGCTATATTAGTTTTAGGTTTTTTGAAAGAGGATTCAAAGAATAACAGAAATAATATTTGCAAGACGAGTATTTTGTAACTAGCTTTACTGTTATGCTTGTAGGCGAATATGGCAATTCCCTGCGTTTGCAACATCTGTGAATTAATTGAATCAATTGTTAGAAAAAATTAAAAATCTTTAAAAAAAACTTTGAAAAAAGTGTTGACAAAATAGTTGATATGCTTTATACTTACTATTGTTGTCAGCGAGATAACAAAACGTTCCAAGGTAGCTCAATGGTGGAGCAACCGGCTGTTAACCGGTAGGCTGTGGGTTCGAGCCCCACCCTTGGAGCCAATTTTTTTTATGATGTGCCGGAGTGGCGGAATTGGCAGACGCCCAGGACTTAAAATCCTGTGCTCTTAATTGGGCGTACCGGTTCGACCCCGGTCTCCGGCACCAATAAAAATATCTTGCAAAACACAATTTAATATCGCGGGGTGGAGCAGTTGGTAGCTCGTCGGGCTCATAACCCGGAGGCCGCAGGTTCAAGTCCTGTCCCCGCAACCAAGTAATTTCAAGTCGTTCTTTGAACGACTTTTTTTATTGTATAAATGGCTTAATATCAAGGGTTATAGCTTACTTGTTTCAAGAGAGTGTTGAATAGTTGAGCCAACATAGGTGGCTTGGATTAAGGGCGAATTTGTGGCAAAAGTGGCTAAAAAGTGGTTAAAAAGTGGTTAAAGTTTGGATTTGATTTAGATGATGATGATGGTATAATGATGCTGAGTCGAAGTGGATTAAACTTCAAAATTTATGATGGTATAATAATAGAACCCAAAATTAAGATATTTATGACCAGGGCGCTAGAAGACTTTTTACCAATCGTATGACTGCTTATGATAGAAAAAATAAGAATGGATTAATCAAGAAAGTATAAGGAGGAAATAACAATGCCTTTTGAAATAATTAGAGAAGATATCACTAGATTAGAGGGAGATGCCATAGTAAACGCTGCAAACTCATCATTACTAGGTGGTGGCGGCGTAGACGGTGCTATTCATCGTGTAGCAGGGAGTCATCTGAAAAATGAATGTCGTAAATTAGGTGGATGCAATGTTGGAGAAGCCAAAATAACTAAAGGCTATAATTTGCCTGCCAAATATGTTATTCATACAGTTGGGCCGATTTACAAAGATGGTAACCATGGAGAAAAACAAATGCTAGAAAGTTGCTACAAAAATTCACTAGAATTAGCAAAGCAAAACAATATAAAGACTATTGCATTTCCATTAATTTCTGCAGGGGCATACAGATATCCAAAAATGGAGGCAATTCGTGTAGCAATAGATGCAATTAGTGATTTTTTAGAAACAAATGATATGAAAATTTATCTTGTTATTTTTGATAAAAGTTCTTTTGAGATTTCGCAAAAGCTGTTCAGTGATACCAAGTAGTTTATTAATCAAAACTAGGTTGAGGGAGAGGCAGTTAATAATGCAGAAGTCTATAAAAAAACAAGTGTGATAGGAAACTATTTTCATAAATTCGTAGCGACAGAAAATACAAGGCTAGCAAAAATACTGTCATTGCCTTTGCCATGGCGTTAGAGTTATGCCTTGAGATACTAAGGATTTGTTGGTAAAGACGGGCTATGCGTTATCTGGGAGCAATGCATTTGATGTAATTATAAAGTATTTTATTGAATGCAAAAGATATAATTTTTTTGGAATCAACTCAAAAAATCAACTCCCATAAAAGAACTTAATCCTTAGAATGAGAGTTGATTAATAATTAAAGTTAATATGCTAAGTTATTTGAGCTATTTTACTGGTATAAATGGAATTATTGCACCAGCAACTTGGTTAATTGGCATTGTTTGAAGAATAACCTTACCAGGGCCACGAACTACGGTATTAAAAATTCCTTCACCGCCAAGTAACATGTTTTTTACACCTGGAACTGTTACTATTTCCATGGAGCAAGTAGCATCCATTGCCGCAAGGTAACCGGTGTCAATGATCATAGAGTCTGAAGGGCCAAGGTCATAGTCAACAGCAGAACCATCAATTTCGATAAATGCTGTTCCGTTTCCAGATAATTTTTGCATGATGAATCCTTCGCCACCAAATAGACCGGAACCGATTTTTTTCTGGAAGAAAATTGAAAGTTCTACACCAGTTTCGCTAGCCAAAAACGATCTTTTTTGAACTACAATCTCTTTGCCAGGAGCGATCTCAATAGCTTTGATTTCGCCAGGGAAAGATGAAGCAAATGCGATTTCACCATTTCCACCTTGAGCTGTATATTTGTTTTGGAATATAGAATCTCCAGAGAACATTCTCCCAAGAGCTTTACCAATGCCGCCACTACTTGTAGTTTCCATTTTCATATTTGGAGACATCCACGCCATAGCGCCACCTTCGGTAACCATTGTTTCATTTGCATCTACCTGACAAATAACTACAGGTAGAGGTGTGCCAGTAATTTGAAATTTCATAATTGACTCCTTTCTAAAACAATTTATATACGTATTATATGCTCAATTATATCACTTATTAAATAAAAGGGAATAGCATTTTAACAAAAGTAAGAAAGATTATAAATAGAAAAATAAAAGCAACTAATGTATAATGTTTTTATAACAGAATATAAGTGCCACAGAATATGAAACAGTGGCTAGTTAATAGAGAAGTGGAGTTTAAATATGAAGGTTTTTATTTGCGCAGATATTGAAGGAGTTACTGGAGTAACTACATGGGATGAGACTACAAAAGGAAACGAAGGATATAATGCAGCAGCAAGGCAGATGACAGAAGAGGTTATTGCAGCATGTCAAGGGGCTACTATGGGAGGGGCTACAGAGATTTATGTCAGAGATGCCCATGGGGATGCTGACAATATAGATATGGATAAACTACCAGAAGGTGTTAAATGCTTTAGAGGGTGGATGAATAGTGAGGATACTATGATTGCAGGAGTTGACAGTAGTTTTGATGCCATTATATATATCGGTTTTCATTCGCCAGCAGGAAGTAAGGAGAGCCCTTTGGCGCACACAGTGTGCCATGATAGTATTTCGTTATTTAAAATTAATGGTGAGATTGCATCAGAATTCACTTTTAATGTATATAATGGGGAAGGTTATGGGGTACCATCGGTTTTCATAAGTGGTGATCTGGGGATATGTAATAGTGCAAAGGAATTGATAGGCGATATTGAAGTTGTTCCTGTAAAGAAATGTGTTGGTGAATCTACACTCAATATTTCATACAAGGAAGCAGCAGATAGAATTAGGGAAGGTGTATGTAAATCATTAAAAAAGATAAACATATGTCATGCAACTATGCCTGATAGCTTTAATATGGAAATAAGCTACAAGGATATTGGAAGTGCTCGCAGGGCTAAACTTTTTCCGGGTGCGGAATTAGTTGATGATTTTACTGTAAAATATATAGCAAAAGATATAAAAGCGATGTTAATTGCAAAAATGTTTATGATTTAGAAGAGGAGTAACAATGGGATTTTTGGATAACAAGATTTTTAAAGAAGATATAAAGAGAGGCAAGCTAAATTTAATAACTGATGTTCCAGGTGTAAGAGTGGGACACAAGACAATAAATAAAGGTGATGCTAGAACTGGAGTTACAGCAATCATTCCTCATGGTGGAAATTTGTTTAAGGATAAGGTTATGGCGGCATGTTCTGTAATTAATGGATTTGGCAAGAGCGTTGGGCTTGTGCAAATAGATGAGCTTGGAACTATTGAAACACCTATTTTGATGACAAATACTTTTAGTGTAGGA
Organism: Anaerovoracaceae bacterium; assembly: GCA_036637375.1. Classification (GTDB taxonomy): domain Bacteria; phylum Bacillota; class Clostridia; order Peptostreptococcales; family Anaerovoracaceae; genus JAVWMQ01. The sequence continues at coordinate 22,135 of JAVWMQ010000006.1, read as the reverse complement.
ACTGCATCAACTGCATTAATTAAGTATATGCTAGAGGATAATGATGATATAGGTCGAACTACAGGAACAATTAATCCAATTGTTACAGAGTGTAATGATGGGATTTTAAATGATATAAGAGGGTTTCATGTTACAGAAGAAGATGTTCTTACGGCAATTAACTGTGCAGATACTTTTTTTGCAGAAGGTGCAGTAGGTTCTGGCACAGGTATGACATGTATGGGACTCAAAGGAGGAATTGGCTCAGCTTCAAGGATTGTAACAATTGATGAAAAAGAATTTGTAGTAGGAGCAATTGTCATGTCGAATTTTGGAACATCTGGTGATTTACTAATCAATGGCAAGGAAGTGGGAAAAGAAATCGAAGCGGAGAGAAAGAGCCTAGGACATGAGATTGTACATAAAACAGATAAAGGATCTATAATTATTGTTATAGCAACAGATATTCCGTTAAACGAAAGACAGTTAAAGAGACTTTCAAAGAGGGCTACAATTGGTCTTGCAAGGACTGGCTCGCATCTTGGAAATGGCAGTGGAGATATTTGCATTTCTTTTACAACCGCAAATAGATTACCTCACTATAGTGACAGCGATATTATTCCTACGAATATGTTTTATGATGAAAATATTGACAAAGTGACAAGGGCTGGAATAGAAGCGGTAGAGGAATCAATAATTAGCTCTCTTTATCATAGTGAAACAACAATTGGATATTCAGACAAAATCTATTATTCGTTAAAGGAATTTATCAAGTAACTCATAAGATTTAGGTTTTGTAATTGGGTACAGTATGGTATAATTTAATTACTATAGTAAAAATATATACTTACAAGGAGTTAAGATGAAAACAACAAAAGGAAATATAAAAACAAATAAGCAATTAGAATTTGGTATTTTGATATTATGGGCAATCAGTCTTACCGTTTTTAAGACTGGTGCAATTACAGCGGCTACAATGATGGTTGTTCAAAAAGTAATGTTGGCATTTTTCGTTATAGCTGAAATTGTTCATCTAAAGGGTTATATGAACAAAGATAACAAAGATGTTAAGAGTGATTTGGGTATTTTGCTTTTAGTTAATACAGTTATGATTGCGGTTGTAGGAATAAGCATATAAAGTAATAATTTGAATTTAAAGATAGGTGGTTTGTACAAATATCTAGCAGTTATTGACATGAATAACTTGGTTAAGGTACATCTACACCTATCTTTTTTAATGTGATGGTTTAATGGGGGATAATTGGGTAATATAAATATAATTTATAAAAATATAGTGGAGGATGAAATGAAAAGACAAATAGATAAGCTAGTTAAAGGCTTTAATACAGAGGATGGAGCAGGGGTTAAGCTTGTTAGAGTGCTAGGACCAGGAACAGTAAATGATTTTGATCCGATTTTGATGCTAGACTCCTTTGATAGTAGGAATCCGGAAGATTACACTGCAGGGTTTCCAATGCATCCGCATAGAGGAATTGAAACTATTAGCTTTGTGTCTCAAGGAAAAATGATGCACAAAGATAGCTTAGGACATTCAGATACTGTTGAATCAGGTGAGGTTCAGTGGATGACTGCCGGCTCTGGAATAATGCACGAAGAACTGTTGCCAGCGGCAGATAGAATGCTCGGTGTACAGCTATGGTTGAATTTACCAGCAGAACACAAGATGACAAAACCAGAATACCATAGTATCAAAAAAGAGGATATAAAAGAAATCAAGAACGATAGTGGTACAATTAAGGTTTTAGCAGGAAAATATCAAGGAACGGAAGGCTTTAAGGGCAAATACTTGCCTTTAGATTATCTGGATGTTAAGATTGAAGAAAACAAAACTATGGAAATTGAGGTTAATACGGAAAACTCGGTTATGATTTTTACATTATTAGGCAATGTGGAAATTGAGGGTAAACTTGTTGATGAAAAAACAGCAGCTCACTTAACTAAGGGAGATAGAGTTTCTATTAAGGCTCTAAGTGAAGAGACAGAAGTGCTTTTAATGAGTTCTAGTTATCTAAATGAAAGGATCTCATGGGGTGGACCTATTGTTATGAATAATGAAAAAGATTTAAATAACGCTTTTTATGAATTAGAAAGAGGAGAATTCCTAAAAGAAAGTGTTGAATATTAGAAGTTTTTAAAAGCGTACTTACTTATGAATAGCTTCATTATTTTGTATAAGCTCATTATGTTTACAAAAGTGTCACCTTAAGAAATCTTAAGGTTAATAGTGGGCTTAAAATGTTATAATAATTAAAAGCGTAGCAGATTGGAGATAATTATGAGTTTAGGTAGAAAAAGTAGATTTTATTGGTGGATATTTTTAGCGAGTGCTTCGTTTATTTTTGGGGTTGCGAGTGCAGCTTACAAGCTAAGCAGTGTTAATATGCTTATTGCTTTTGTAACTTTTGTTGTATTTCTTATATTAGTATGGCTAGTAATTTTGCAGGTATTTTATAAATACATTGATAATAAGGCAGAGGAAATGAAAGGTATGCTTGAAGATGAGAACCAAATTGATACATACATATCAAGAACAGTAGAATTATTTAAGGAAATGGATTCTGAGCAATTAAAGGCAACTGTTGCAATAAATATTTCAAAGGGATATTGTGCTAAGAGTGACTTTATTTCTGCAATGAATTGGCTAAGAACAATTAAAGAAGAAAAGTTAAAAGGCAAAGTTAGAATTAAGTTTTGTGCATATAAGGCTTTTGTACATTTTGCTTTAGGTGAAGACCATTTCGGTGTTAACTACTTTAATATTTATCAAAGAGATATGAATAAACTAAAAAATGACAAATCAATTAATGAGATTATCTCATCAATTGAAGCGTCTAGAAATGCGTTTATTTCAAGTTTATAGTAAATAATCAAAAAAGAATTGGCATTTTGCCAATTTTTTTTGTAAAATCTTATAGTGAGAAATAAAAATGTGAAACTAAGGAGGACTAATATGTTTGATTACCATACTCACTCTATTTATTCGTTTGATGTTGATAAAACCAATGGTGCAACTATAGATGAGATGTGCCAACAGGCAATAAAAATTGGATTAAAGGGGATTGCAATAACTGACCATTATGAAATTGTAAGGGATGAAGATCTTTTGATTCAACGAGCAAAAATGACTTTTGATTTAAAAGAACAAGGTGATGAAATTTTCCTTGCAAAACAAAAGTACAGAGGAAGTCTTCAGGTTCTAAGAGGGATAGAACTAGGTTCTCCAGCACATGATATGGACAAAACAAAAGGAATATTATCAGAAAACTCATTTGATTTTATTGTAGTATCTTGTCACAGAATAAGGGAGCATAATGACTTTTATTTTGTGGATTTTGAAAAAGAAAGTGATGCAAGTTTAAAGGAACTCTGGAGTAAATACTTAGTAGAATTAAAAGAACAAATAGCACTTGGCATAGGAGATAGCATAGCACATATTACATATCCGTATAGATATTTTCAAAAAAATAACAGACACCATGTGCTAGACATGGAGAATAAATATAGAGAATATTTTGCGGAAATACTAAAACTTATGATTAAAAAGGAAATAGCATTGGAAATTAACACATCGGGATTAAGACAAGGTCTTGGTGATACACTTCCTAATCAGTATATTGTGGACTTTTATAGGGAACTAGGTGGTACAAAAGTTATTTTTGGTTCAGATGCTCATACAAAGGGGGAAATAGGGACTGAATTTCTAAGAGAATAGAGAAATTGAATTTTGGAATACTACTAAACATATAGCAAAATAGCCGGATTTATTTTCCGGCTATTTTGCTACATGCAATTAATGCTTAATAAAAATATGTATACTACTTAAATGTATAATTAGGCATTATGTTGTTTTTTGCGACAGTTGGAACGAAAGGTGCTTTCTGTTCTTTACCTTCACTAGCAGCTATATATTTAACCAATTCACTATGAATTGAATTTATGTTTTTTAATGTATCTTCTGTTAAAGCCTTTGAAAGTTCATTTGCTTTTTTTGCTGCTGCTTTAGGATCTTTGTTATAGAGTTTTTCCATTTGAGGAGCGATTTTTGCTTGTGCTTCAATTAAAGCTTTTTGATATTTGTCGTAGTATTCTTTTACACTAGCACCATATTGCTCTCTGTCAAGGGCACAAAGTGTTGCAACAGAACGGAATGCCCAGTATGCAGAATCTTTATCATAGTTTATAGTATCCTTTTGGTAAGCTTTATGAGTTGTTGTCATTAAAGCTGTGTATGATGGTAAATATATAGAAAACTCACTGTTTCCCATGGCTAGCCATTGAACGCCAGCGACTTTATTCTTTGCAGTATTATCAAAACTCATTATATGACACTCTGCCTGATTTGGTGTTCCGATTGGACGAATATTTGAGTTTTCAGGTAGATTGACATTAAACTTAGTATCTTCATATCTGTAACTAAGGATATTTTTCACATCATTTATAGATATTTTTTTTGATGGCGTTTGGAATAGATCTATTTCCATATCAGTTGAGAATTCTTGAACTGCTCCTTTTAACTTATTAAGTCCACCCCAAGCTCTGTATAAATTTCCATCAGTAAGTCCAACTCCATAGGTTTTAGAAACATGAATCATGTTGTTTTTAGTAACTAAAAATCCATTTTCTTTTGGAAGATTTACTAAATCTTTTGAAACGATTACATCTTTAGAATTAACGTCAATTGTTCCAAGCATAAACGTATTTGGAAATACAGCTGCTTTATCGTTAGGCATTTTGATAGCTGCATATTGGTGGCCTGTAAGCATTTCCATATACCAAGTTTCTTTTGCATCACCTATCATAATGATATTACCTTCACCAGAGCCATACTTATCCATAATATTGGCAACAGCTTGTACTCCTTCTTTGGCAGTTTTAGCTTGCATTAGAATAACTTCAGTTAGAGAAATTTCACAAATACCTGTTTTTACTAGAGGATCTGCCTTTTTTGCTGATTCATTTGGAGAGGCTGAAACCGTTGCAGTTACACCAACTCCGTATTCGTTAAAACCAACTTCACCATAAGGTCGTTTACCTTCTCCGTATTTAGTAGAATCTTCAACTGCAGAGTATGTAAATGTCTTTGTTGGATATGGCATAGAAAAACCATAAGCATCTTTAAACATAGAGCCTTTTTTGTGGGTTTCGCCTTTATGTACGACAAATCTTTTTGTATAACCTGATCCAATATCTTCACTTCTTGAAACCAAAGTAGTCCCATCTGTTGAAACGTCTTTGCCAACGTAAACGCCAGTACAGGCAAATGCATTCAAGGATGTGCTAGCAACTAGAATACCTGTTAAGGCTAACATGCTTAATACTTTTTTCTTTTTCATACCAATTTCCTCCTGTTTTATAAATTTAACTTGGAACAGATTATATAACGTATAAATATTAAAGTCAACATATAATTATGCAAAAAATAAAAAAGTAGCTAATGCAACGAAAGAGTTCATTTTGTGTTATAAATGTATGAGTTGTTTGTATATTTCAAAAAATAAAAAATAATCCTTGAAATTATATTTCTTTTGTGATAAGTTAAAAAGGTAGTTTTCATACGCGCATTTTAGCTAATATAAATTAATGCGCTAGATATACTATGATCTGGAGAGTCCTTAAATGGACGCCGAAGGTGTACGGTAATTAGTGAGAAGCGACTAATTATTAATCTCTCAGGCAACAGGACAGAGCATAGAAATATGATTTGGCCTTGCTCTGGAGTCGGTTTTTGCCGGCTTTTTATTTTACTTAAATTACAGAGGAGGAACGAAAAGAATGGAATTTTTAACAAAACTGAACGATATTGTATGGGGTATCCCAACAATTGTTCTAATTATGGGTGTAGGCATAATGCTATCTTTTAGATTGGGATTTTTGCAGTTTAGGAAGCTTGGTAAAGCTCTTAATTACATGTGGAAAAACGAAGATGGCGGTGAAGGCGAAGTAACAAGCTTTGGCGCTTTGTGCACTGCATTGTCAGCAACTATTGGTACTGGTAACATCGTTGGTGTTGCAACTGCCCTTATTGCTGGTGGACCTGGAGCTTTATTCTGGATGATTATTGCCGCTTGCTTCGGAATGGCAACAAAATATGCAGAAGGGCTACTTGCAATTAAATATCGTGATTACGACAAAGAAACTGGACATGCGCTAGGTGGTCCATTCCTTTATATTGAAAAAGGGATGGGAACGCAGTGGAGATGGCTTGCTAAATGTTTCGCACTATTTGGAGTTTTTGTTGCACTAATGGGTATTGGTACAATGACTCAAGTAAATGGAATTGTTAGTGCTGCCAAAACTGTATTTGATCCAAATGGCACATATACTGTTTCACTATTTGGAAATGATTATTCGTGGGCAACACTAGTTACTGCAGTGATAATAACTGTTTTAGTGGGGCTTGTAATAATTGGTGGAATCCAGAGAATTGCATCCGTTACAACTATTGTTGTACCATTTATGGCAATTGCATATATTGTGATTTGTGGATGTATCTTGATTTACAACTTCAAAGAAATTCCAAGTGCAATTGGAACTATTGTTAGTAGTGCATTTGGATTAAAAGCAGCTGCAGGTGGTGCGTTAGGTGCTATGTTAGTAGCCTTACAAAAAGGAGTTGCAAGAGGAATATTCTCAAACGAAGCAGGGCTTGGTAGTGCACCGATTGCTGCAGCGGCAGCCCAGACAAAGGAATGTGTTAGACAAGGTCTTGTTTCTATGACAGGTACTTTTATAGACACAATTTGCATTTGTACAATGACAGGACTTGCAATAGTGGTAACTGGTGCGTTTAAACCTGAACTAGGACTAGAAGGTGTAAATGTAACTATTTATGCTTTTGGCAAAGGTTTACCATGGAGTGAGCAAGTTGGCGCAATTGTACTTTTAATGTGCTTATCTATGTTTGCTTATACTACTATTTTGGGTTGGAACTATTATGGGGCAAGATGCCTAGAATACTTAGTAAACAGTACAAAATTAAATGGAGGATATAACTTATTATTCTTAGCAGCAGTAATTTTAGGACCTTTCCTATCTCTAAGTGCTATTTGGACATTGGCAGATATTGTAAACGGACTAATGGCAATTCCAAACTTAATCGGATTGTTCGCACTGAGTGGTGTTGTTGTTGCAGAAACTAAGAGTTACTTTAAAAGGCTTGATGCTGGTGAGGTAATAGAATTTGCAAATAGAGAAAAATAAATTATTATAATAATAACTGACTTTTGGCAAAGATATTTAATATCATTGCCAAAGGTCAGTTTTTTTGTATAATTATAAATATAATATAAAAAAGGAGGCATAATATTATGGATTTTAGAATTGTTGCAGGTGAAACGTATGAGACTCTAGGAGAATTTTTTTTGAACAATGGGCTTGAAGTTTCGCAATTAAAAACAATTAAAGAAGGTTTAATTGAAACATATTCAATTAGGGATACAAATAATATGTTAATTGGTGCAGTATCAATAGTTTTAATTAAAGGTAAGTACACAGTTTTTGATATTGCAGTGGATAATGACTTTAGAAATAAAGGATATGGAGAGAAACTTTTGGATTTGGCTGTAAAAAGAATTTTTGAGGAAACGGATAGGGTTTATTTAGTAGCAAAAGCCCCAAAGTTTTTTGAAAAAAATGGATTTTTTTATGTACCAAAAAAGGATATACCACCCATATTTCATTGTTTGACTTGTGAGCAGTATAACCTAAAATGTTTTCCAAAAGTAATGTGCAAAACTATACGATAAGAGTTAGATCTATGACTTGATCGGCGAGTTTTTGTGAAATTTCTTTTGTATGTGTTGAGAATATTACAGTTTTATTTTTTGTAGTTCTGAGCCATGCACCATTTATTATTCTATCAATAAGCAAGGCATCTAAACCTTTAAATGGTTCGTCCAAAATTAGAATATCCGCTGGAAAAATAAATGCACGAGATATGGAAACTCTGTGTCGCATGCCACCACTTAATTGACAAGGTAACTTAAATCGGTCATCCCATAGTTCCATAATATGCAAAATTTTATCTATACGTTTATCTATTTCTTTTGTTGGTAACTTCCCAGCCAAAACCAAGGCTAAATTATCATATATATTTAACCAAGGAATCAGTCTATCTTCCTGAAATAAATAACTGATGTTAAGCGATTTATTAGATTCTACATTGCCACTATCAAAGGGTTCAAGCCCTGCGATAATTCTTAGCAATGTTGTTTTGCCATAGCCTGATGGCGCAATTATGGATGTTCGGCTATTACCTTTAAATGTAATATTGAAGTTCTTGAATATTTGATTATTATCAAAGGCCTTATTCAAATTTCTTATAACTATGTCCTGGCCGCTAGGTGAATATGCTCCTGAAATAGTGGACTTTATATTTATTTTTGATGGAATATATTCTTTTTTCTCGGATTTATTAATAATTTTTTTGATCGTTTGTTCAAACATATACGAAAAAAACACTATAGATATAATCCATGCAAATAGGTTTTCTGTTTCAAGATAGTACTTTGCATTCATTAAATTATATCCCATGCCAAAATCAGGAATTGACAATACCTCTGCTGATACAACAGCTTTCCATGAAAGACCAGACAATAAATTAAGGCTTGCCTTGATTTGAGGCATAACTGATGGGAACAAGATATGTTTAAAAACCATACTTTTGTTAATGCTAAATACCTTAGCCATTTCGATATATTCATAATTAACATTGTCAAATCCAGATAAAATATTTACATACACAATGGGAAAACACATTAGAAAGCAGACAAATACTGCAACTTGATTTGATGACAGTATAATGAGGGCGTAAATTATTATTGCCATTACGGGGATAGATTTCAAAAGACTCACAGGCAGGCTCAAAACCATTCTTACATATTTGGATCTGTAGGAAAGTAATGCAAAAGCAAATCCAGTGATAAATGAAAATGATATTCCAAGTATACATCTACCCATAGTGTTTAAGACATCAAAATAATACCCTTTTGTTGCAAGAAACATTAAAAGGGCATTTAAAGCTTGAACTGGTGATGGCAATAGCAATGGGTTTTTGATTATAATTGTTATTAACTGCCAAATTGCCAGCCAAAAGGTAATAATTATTATTTTATTAAGTAACTTATTTTTGTTTTGATTTTTAATCACTTGCTTACCCTTCTATATAATTAAGTTAAAAATGATAATAAAAATCCTCTTTTGGAACTATTCCCCCAATGGATTTTTTGTCTATTTTGGATAGAGTATCATAAAATGTACTAAGAGTCGCTTGACTTTCTTGTGAGTCAAACAAAACTATATTACATCTTTTAATTGATTTTTGTGCAACATTTACATCTGCAATTATTTTATTTTTTACAATTAATTTTGCAGCTTCTTTCTGGTCATTATTTACAAAATCAACAGAATCTCTATAATCATTCATAAATATTGAAAGATCTTCCTTTCTCTCATTTGCAAAAGATTTTTGAGCAACAAGAACTCCCATAGGTAAATCTTGCTCAGTTAAAGTTTTCCATTGATTGTTAAGGTCAATTGCAACTTTGATGTTAGGGTTTTTTGAAGATGCAACAGTTAAAAATGGTTCGGGAATTAGTGCTAGTGATGATGGGTTCTTCATATGTGCAGCAACTACATCGGAATGGTTTGAAAGCCATTTGATATTTAATGTATCAAAATTAATTCCAGCAGATTCAAAAAGTGCTTTCATAATGAATTCAGGCGAAGACCCTTTGCCGCTTGCAAATATTGTTTGTTTGTTAATATCTTTAAAGGATGATACTTTATTTGTTTTGTTTTCAGTGAGATATAAAATACCAAGAGTGTTTGGAGAAATAGCAACAATTTTGCCACCAGTCTTGTTATATAAAACAGCAGCCATATTAGAAGGTATTGCCGCAATATCAACATCTCCATTTAAAATTTTACTAGTAATTTCATCGGGAGATTCATAAGTTGTTACATTATATTTGTCTGTATTATCCATTAACTGAACCATACCCAGACCAGTTGGACCTTTTAAAGTAGCAATATTGATTGTACTTGAAACATCTGAAGCTTTATTGCATCCAAATAGTGTAACGATTAAAACAATAACTAGTAATGGAACGATTATTTTGCTTATATTTTTTTTCATTTTACACCTCGTATTCGTAAATAACTAATTATACCCATTATAGATTTCTTTGTGGTAAATATCAAGTAAAGTAAGAGTATTATTCGTATATACTTTTTACTGATAAAGGTATATAGTAATATATATAATATAGTTTATTTGTTTCAGAAGGAAAAGGAGGAACGTTATGAAAAAGATATTAATTACTGTTGTGTTAATCGCATCACTTGTTATTTCCGTACCAACATTAGCTATGGCAGGAGATAATGTTAATCAAACCACTAAAAATGCGACAACTTATGACAAGAATATGGTGAAGGTAGTAAAAAACATGTGTGAATATACAAGTGTTTTTTGTTCTGAAGCTACTGCAAAGCCTTACACAAAATCAAAGATGAAGGATGCGGATAAATATTCTGTCGCAATGGTAGTGGGTTTTGCTAAATCTGGAAAAACTAAATACACCTCAAAAGAGCTTATGGACGCAACATATCAGATTTTTGGTAAAAAAGGTGATATCAAAAACGCATCTAAGGCAAAGTATGTTAAGAAAAAGGGCAAGAATTACTACTATAATGGCGGTGAGTGGGGTCTAGCTAAGCCATCATATAAAATTGAATCAGTTAAAAAGACATCAAGTGGAGAGTACATTGTTGTGGCAACAAACACAATTAAGTCATTTGATCCAGAAGATTCAGGGAAAATAGTAGACATTGGAAAGACTGAAATCAAGTTGAAAAAATCAAGCAAATCAAAAGACGGATATATTGTTAAAGGTTTTGGATATCAGGTTTATGCATGGGAATGGTAAAAAATATATTGTTACACTTTTGTGACAAAATCCTGTCTATTTAAAGGGGATTTATTATTAATTATTCTGTAATATGGAGACAAGATAATTAATGAAGAAGAGATAAATCTCATATTGAAAGGACAGTAAAATGAAAAAATTAACTTTAAAGAAGACTGCTGTAATAGCAGGAGCACTAACAATTATATTAGCTTTTAGCGTAACTGCAAATGCTGTATCATTAAAGAATCAAGCACCTAAAGCAGGCAATGAAAGCTATGCAACAGAAGTGAGAATCGAAGATGAAAATGGTGTGGATATATCACCAATTGCATCAGCGGACAAGGAAGATTACGCAGTGCTTGATCAGTCTACTTATGGTAAAGATGAAGTTAGACAAAACCCAGAAGATATTAAGGCATGGGCAAATGAACTAACTGGTCTAAGTGAAGCAGAGAAGGCAGAACTTGTAAAGCTTTACATTGCTATTGATGAACTTTCTTTTGAATCATATAAACTTTCAAAAGAAGAAAAGCAAGCAGCAGATGAAAAGAGTGCAGAACTTTATGCTAGAATTGAGAAAATTGAGAGTAAAATAACTAATAAATAAAGGAACAATTATGAAAAAACTAATTTATGTGGCAGATGATGATTTGAATATTTGCAATATTATCAAATTATTTCTGACAGATGCAGGATACGATGTTGAAACTTTTGAAACTGGTGAACTATTACTAGAAGCCTTCAAAGAGAAGGCTTCTGATCTTGTATTGTTAGATATTATGATGCCAGGTAAGGATGGGTTGACTATTTGCAAGGAAATAAGAGAATTTAGTACAGTTCCAATTATTATGCTCACAGCAAAGGACAGCGAACTTGATTATGTTGCAGGAATTTCAGTAGGAAGTGATGACTATTTAACTAAACCATTTAAACCAACTGTTTTAACAATGAGAGTTAAAGCTATTTTTAGGAGAATAGAAATAGAAAGAACTCACAAGAATCAAGAAAGCAGCTCAAAGGATATTATAAATTTTGGTGACCTTGAGTTTAAAATAGGTGAAAGGCTATTAATGTGCAAAAACAAAGAAGTGCCGCTTACAGTTACAGAGGTAAATGTTGTTTTATATATGCTAAATATGGGTAAAAATGCAGTTTCAAGGGAACAATTGCTCGAGGCAATATGGGGTTTTGATGCAGACGTTGAAACACGTGTTACAGATGAAACCATAAGACGAATCAGAAAAAAACTCTTAGAAGCAAATAGTAATGTAAAAATTAAAACAGTATGGGGATTTGGTTATAAGCTGGTAATAAGTGAAGGTTAGATAGAGGAATTGCCTATGAAAAATATAAGGTTAAAAATGCAGATAACTATTATTAGTATTATGATTATTGTTTTTGTCATTGTAATGCTTACATTTAATTTGCTTATGAATAGTTATGTAGAAAAACAAGGATTAGATGCATTACAAAGAGAAATAGGTGGTGGATCAAAGATTGAGCAAGAAGGAGACTCGCCAATATTAACAAAGCGTATATACCTTAATAAAAATTATGAACGGGAAAAATCTGATTATATGGCTATGCCATTTACGGATAAAGAACAAAAAATTATTGACTATTACAAAAACAACGAAAATATAAAAGAAGGTATAATAGGAAGTTTTGAAACAAAAAATGAAGATATGCTAACTGTTAAGCTTATTTCGTCGGATAAGTTTATTACACTTATTTATGTGGATTTATCTCCATTAAAGGACTTTGGTAAGACCGTTAATATGGCATTGTCAATTATAATGCTAATTTGTAGTGTTATAGCGATTTTTGTTGGAATAATCATAGGAGGTAAAATTGAATCCTCCCAAGGTAAGATGAAGAAGTTTTTTGCAAATGCTTCTCATGAGCTAAAGACGCCGTTAATGTCAATACAAGGTTATGCAGAAGGTATAAAACTTGATATACTGAAGGATAACAAACAAGGTGCTCAAATAATTTTAAATGAAAGTGAGAAGATGGCAGACCTTATAGAGGAACTTTTATTTTTGTCTAAAATTGATAGTGGAGAAATGGTATTGCACAAAGAAAAATTTGATATAAAAGAGCTTATATATGAAATAATGGAGTCACAAGGAATAGTTGCCAAGCAAAAGGGCGTGGTTATTAATGACTTAATGGCAAGTGATCAAGTGGAAATTTTAGTAGATGCAGATGAAAAACAGATTAGAAAAGCTTTGAATAATATAGTTAGTAATGGTATAAAATATGCAAATTCAACTATAGATATTAAATGCCAAAGGGAAAATGATACTATTTTTATTGAAATAAAAGATGATGGAAAAGGCATTTTAAGTGAAGATATGCCCCATATTTTTGAAAGATTTTATAAAGGTAAAGAGGGAAATACTGGGATTGGGCTTTCTTTGGCAAAAGAAATAGTGGAATTGCACAAAGGAGAGATTACAGCAGAGTCTGATGAAGATGGTGCATTGTTTAAAATAAATTTACCAATTTAACAAAAAATATGATTAAAAATCCCTTATATAGGATATAAATATTTATAAACTTGAAAGGAGACTGTTTTATGGAAAAATATATTTGTATGGTTTGTGACTATGTGCATGAAGGACCATTACCAGAAGATTTCGAATGTCCAGTTTGCGGAGTAGGCGTAGAAGAATTTCAAAAAGTAGAAGAATAATTAAAAATTAAAATCGAAACACATTATTGTCATATTGCTTGACGATAATGTGTTTTTTTCTTAAGAAAACTTAAGGGAAAATAGGGAAATTAAGTGTGTCAAAGCTCAATTAAAATGTTAAAATAGACGTAAGGAATAAGTTATAATAAATAGGACTAAAGGAGAAGCTATGAAAAAAAGAATAGTTAGTGTATCGCTAATAATTACCCTTGGACTAAGTTTAATCGGAGCAGGGCGAAGTGAGTTGACCCAAACGGAAATTGCAACTCAAACAGAAGCAAAGATGAATGTTGAAATTGATACAAACAAAAATATAATTAAAGGAGATAATTCCATTGTGTTTGAGAATAGAACTAAAACCGACTTAGATGAAATTTATATTAGGTATTTACCACCATCTATTTTAAAAGATATAGGAGAGGGTGGAAGTGCTGAACTTATCCAAGTTAAACAGAATACAAAAGCTTTAGATATAATTAAGCATAAGGATAACTCGGTATATTCAGTAAAATTAAATGAATCACTTAAACCGGGAGGGAAAGTTACACTGGATACAAAATTCATATCATCAATACCAAATGAAAAAGAAAGATTTGGATACCAAAATGGTAAAAAAATTAAAAAAGAAAAAATCTATCAATTGTCATTTTTTTACCCAACTGCTAGTGTTCTAAAAAACGGCAAATGGAATACAAACCCGTATTTTTCATATGGTGAAACAGGAGCAAATACTATCTCTAATTATGAAGTTAAACTTTCAGTGCCAAAAACATATCAAGTTGCAGCAAGCGGAGACAAAGTTAAATCTACAACTAATAAAGACAAAAAAGTATATTTATTAAAAGGAGATAATCTTAGAGATTTTGCAATGGTAGCATCAAATTTCATTAAAAAATCGCAAGTTAATGCTAATGGTGTGAAAGTTAATGTTTGGCATCAAAACGATAAAAAAGGAAACATATTTAACAAAATTGCAAAAAAGACAGCAACCATAGCGATCAAAGGCTTTACTAATGAAATTGGTAAATATCCGTATGGGGAACTGGATATTGTTCAAACTTTTGGTGGAGATATGGAGTATTCAGGACTAGTAATGATTGATGGCAGCTCAAGTGTAAAGAATCGCCAAGACTATGAGCGAGTTATTGAAACTACAACGTCGCATGAAATTGGGCACCAGTGGTTTTATAGCACAGTTGGAAACGACCAATATGATGAAGCCTGGCTTGATGAAGGTATTACAACCTATTGTGAAAGCGTAATATATAGGGAAACAAAATACCCAAAAGCTAATATTCTAAAGGAATATGGTGATCTTTCAAAACCGGAAAAAATAAATAAGAGAGTAGATGAATTTAACAATAACTTGGATTATGCTAATACAGTATATTCAATTGGAAATGAATTCTTAATTGCTCTTAGAAGAACTATGGGTGATGAAAAGTTCAGTAATGCGTTAAAAGAATATTATAGAACATATTATTTAAAAGAAGCAACGACAGAAGATTTTGCTTCAATTATAAAAAAGCATGATAAAACAAAAAAAATAGAGTATATTGTAAGAAAATATACAGCATAATGAAATTAGAAATACGGGAGAAAGGATATGCTTCCGTATTTTTTTTTGACAATTCCTATGTTATAATTAATAACGTTAGTTTTAACTCTGATATGAAAGGTAGTATAATCAAAAAGGAGAATCATATGAATAAAAGATATATTAATACAATAATCGTTGTGATTGTAATGGTATTTCTGTCAAATAGTATAGCTATTGGAAAACCAGCGAACTTGGAGGTTACATTTTTTGATGTAGGCGCGGGAGACTGTAATTATATAAAGTTGCCAAACGGTAAAGATGTTTTAATTGATGGGGGAACACCATCAAAAGGCTATGACGTTGTAGGTCAACTGATAAGACAGAAAACAAATAATACTGTTGATTATGTGATTTCAACTCATCCTGATTATGATCATTTTGGAGGATTACAAAATGTATTTAAAAGATTTAATGTAAAGAACTTTTATTATCCAAAGGATGTTAAATATGATGATACACAAACTTCACGATATGTAATGTCATTGGCAAAGAAGGAAAAAGGGTGCAAAATTATGGATGCAACACCAGGGGCGAAGATAGCAGGAGGTAAAGCATCTATTGAGTTTGTTCAAAGTAGCAAAGATTATTCAGGATCAAACGAAGATAGCGTAATGTGCTATGTTGATTATGGTAACTTTGAAATGTTGCTTACAGGAGATGCAGAAAGAGGAGCAGAGGCACTTGCAAAAGGGTACAATGTTGATGTTGTACAAGCACCTCATCATGGATCACAATACTCAAGTTCAATGGAGTTTATTGAAAAATTTGATCCAGAATATGTAGTTATATCAACAGATGGCAAAAAATATGGTCATCCACATAAGGCGACACTACAAAGATATAAAGACTATGATTCAAAGATAAAAATATTTAGAACAGATCAAAAAGGAAATATCAAAATTAGAGCCAATTCAAACAATTGGAGATTTGTAAGTTAGGAGAAAAAATATGAAAAAAATAATTATTACATACATTGTTAAAGATGGTATGAGAGAAGAATTCTATAGAGAACTGAACAACATTGGCGTTGGTGAAAAATCAAGAAATGAAGAGGGAAATATAAAATACGCATATTATGCAGCTTTAGAGGATGATAACAAATTAGTTTTACTTGAAGTTTGGGAAAATGGAGAAACGCTAAAAAAACATATGGAATCTGATCATTTTAAAGAACTAATTCAAATAAAAGAAAAATATGTAGTAGAGACAGAAAGTGATATTTTTGACTGTTAGGAGTTTAATCAAATGGTACTATTAACCGCAGAAAACATAAAGAAAAGCTATACTGAAAAAACTTTGTTAGACGGGATTGATATTAATATTCAAGATGACGACAAGATAGGTTTGATTGGAATTAATGGAACTGGTAAATCTACATTACTAAAAATAATTGCAGGAGTGGTAACGCCAGAAGAAGGAAATATTATAAGATCTCGAGAATTAAAAATTGGATATCTATCGCAAAATCCAAATTATAGTGAAAAAAACACAGTTTTGGAACAAACAAAGGAATATATAAAGGAATTAAATAGCGAAGTAGAAGAATATGAGTATAAAGCGATTTTGACTAAGCTAGATATGTCTGACTTCGACAAAAAAATGAGTGAGTTATCAGGAGGACAAAGGAAAAGAGTGGCAATGGCAGCTGTTCTTTGCTCTCAGACCAACTTACTTATCCTTGATGAGCCTACAAACCACATGGACAGTGATATTATTGAATGGCTAGAAGATTATTTGATGGCGTATAAAGGCGCTGTACTTATGATAACCCATGACAGATATTTTTTGGATAGAGTTTCAAACAAAATTGTAGAAATTGATAGGGGCAAAAGCTATACATATCAAGGGAATTACAATAAATATTTAGAATTAAAGGCCCAGCGCCAAGAACAAGAAATAGCAACGGAAAGAAAAAGACAAAGTCTATACAAAAAAGAGTTAGAGTGGATGAGACGTGGTGCACCAGCTAGAACAACAAAGGCAAAAGGGCGAATAGAAAGATTTAATAAGTTAGAAAAAGATAAATTGATAGTTGATGAAGAAAACTTGGAATTCTCAAGTGTAACTAGTCGATTAGGTAAAAAAATCATTGAAATAAGTAATGTTTCAAAATCTTTTGATGGAATTAAATACATTGAAAATTTTAGTTACAATTTTTTGAGAAATGATAGAGTTGGAATTATAGGGGCAAATGGGACGGGCAAGTCAACTTTGCTAAAAATAATATTAGGTGAATTAGATCAAGATGAAGGTGAAATCTCTAAAGGGGAAACTGTTAAAATTGGGTATTTTGCACAAGAAAACAATAAGCTAGATGATGAACAGCGTATCATTAAATTTGTAGAAGAAATCGCAAGCAATATTAAGACAGAAGCAGGGACTCTTTCTGCTAGTCAAATGTTGGAAAAATTTCTATTCCCATCGCATATGCATTCAATTAAAATAGGAGCTCTTTCGGGTGGAGAAAAAAGACGATTATATTTATTATCAGTTTTAATGAGAGCTCCTAACGTATTGATATTAGATGAGCCTACAAATGATTTAGATATAGAAACATTAACGGTGCTAGAAGATTATTTAGATTCATTTAATGGTGCAGTTATTGTTGTTTCCCATGATAGATATTTTATTGATAGAATTGTGAAGAGAACTTTTTCATTTTGGGAAAATGGAGAAATTAGACACTTTCCAGGAGGATATACAGATTACATTCTAAGAAAACAAGATGAAGAAACGGAAGTAAAAGAACAAAAATCAAAAAAAAGGCAGGATTTGAGACCTAAAAATCAAAAACTAAAGTTTTCGTATAATGAACAAAGAGAATACGACACAATTGAAGATGTAATACATGAACTTGAAACCAAAAGAGAAGAAATTGATGGGGAAATGAGTAAGCATATTACAAATTATTCAAAGTTAAATGAATTGACAGCAGAAAAACAAAAGGTTGAAGAGGAATTACAAAATAAATTTGAAAGATGGGAATATTTGATGGAGCTAGAAGAGCGCATAAAAAGAGGTTGAAATAATGGCAAAAATTAAAGAGCATAAGACAAATGTTATGCGTATTTTAGAACAAAAAAAGATTAAATATAAGAGCCATTGCTATATAGACACAGATGCGGTAGGTGGAGTTGAAGTTGCACTTGCTCTTGGTGAAAATCCACAGCAAGTGTATAAGACTTTAGTTACTGTTGGAAAGACAAATGAAAATTATGTTTTTGTAATACCCGTAATGGATGAGCTTGACTTAAAAAAAGCAGCCAAAAGTGTAGGGGAAAAGAATATCGAAATGATAAAGTCAAAAGAATTGCTAAATCTAACTGGCTACATCCATGGAGGGTGTTCGCCAATAGGTATGAAAAAACAATTTGTAACAGTTTTTGATGAAACTATAAAAAAGCATGAAACTATTTATGTTAGTGGTGGTAAAATTGGATACCAAGTTGAGGTAAATCCAATGGAATTTCAACGTATAATAAGATGTTCTGTAGCTGACTTGAAAAAATAGAAAAAATATTCAGAAAACTCTTGCAATTGTTTTTGTTTGTGGTATACTCTAATCATAGCAAGCAAGATATTAGGAAACTAAATCATAGCTTGTCAGATATAGATATATGTTATATCAAATTTATAGAGAAGGAAGGTGGACCCACCAGAATTATGAGTATGAAAATTGAAGAACAGAGATAGTACCAATCTATTAAGAAATTCACATCAAGTTCAGTGAACTGGTGAATAGTGACAAAGTGAAAACTTTATAGAGTCTAGTGTTTTAGGAAGATAAGTAATAAATGTTGTTAATTATAAATTGAACAATGATTTCCTCAAAATATAGGTGTTAAAGACGAAAGCTTTGTAGAGATGAGTTTCAAGAAATATGATTGGTACTATACTTTTTTTGTGTTATAATAAGCCCTAAAGAGATTAGGAGGGCGAAATGTCAAAAAAAGTTAAACAAGAAGTATCATGTCCGAATTGTGGACATAAACAGAACATTGAAATTTGGGAAAGTGTGAATGTGTCTCTTACACCTGAGTTAAAGGAAAGAATACTATCACATGATTTTTTTGTTTTTGAATGTAGCGAATGTGGGAATAAAATGCCGTTGGCATATGATTGTCTTTACAATGATATTAAGAAACATGCTATGGTTTGGCTATTGCCAGACTACAGTGAGGAATTAAGAAGAGAAGTCAACGAGGCAAAAACAATAGAAGTTGACGGTAAACCTTTTGGTAATATTTATATGAATAGAATTGTTGAAACTCCCAATGGATTAAAAGAAAAAATAATGATATGGGATGAAGGATATGATGATAGAATAATAGAGTTGTTAAAACTTGTGTATATGTCCCAGCTAGGGCAGATTACAGGAAACGAAGCTCTTATGAATGAAGGTATAACCGAAATGTTATTTGATGCAGCTGAAGGCAAACATTCCTTTGTACTATTCTTTGAAAAAATCGAGCCTTTGGCTATAACAATGAGTGAAGATGTATATATTAAACTATATGAGGATTTTATAGAAATTGCTGAGCATGAGACGCCAGCAGGATATTTTAAAGTTGATTATGATTGGGCAAGGAAAGTCTTTGCAAAGAAACAACAGTAACGTCTATAATAAATTAATATGTAAATCGAATATAAACATTAAGAATAAAACAATGACACTGCTAAAAAATATTAGTAGTGTCATTTTTAGTTAAGCGTAAGTTGTAATTTAATGAACAACAACAGGAAAACCTCTATTGACTTTGGAGTAAACTTCTCTTGCTGCGTAATAGGGCATATTAATGCATCCGTGGCTTCCGCGAACTAAGTAAAGAGAACCACCAAAAGAGGATTGCCAAGGGGCATCGTGCATACCAATATTACCGTTAAAAGGCATCCAGTATGCAACGGGGCTAGCGTATCTAGTACCATCACTATTTCGACCGTTTAAGGTGGAATTTCGTTCCTTGTAGGTTATTGCAAAAGTGCCAGATGGTGTCCAATAGTTCTTGTTTATATTTCCACTTATAATGTTACATGACATTGAAACTTCACCATCTATAATTAGCCATAGACGTTGACGGGACAGACTTATATCTACATATGAATTTCCTAAGTCATTATCAATAGGGTGAGGTGTTGTTATTGAATAAATGGGTTGCCTGGATAGATCTTTACCAGACAGTAGATCCTTCTTTAATTGGTCAGCTTCTTTTTCCTTATTTAAGACATAACCATAGTTCCCGCCACTTACTTCAAATTTACCACTTCCAGGGCTATCTATAACTCTTTTGCCGCCAAAAGTATTAATATTACGTGCCAAATTTAACACATATTTTTTTAATTGGACCTCATTAATTTGTTTGTTATCTTGATCATCAAAATAGATTATTTTACTAAGGGTTATTGGCAAAATAGGTTTTCGTTTTTCTCCCAATTCATACGTTATCCTTTGTGAAAAATTTTCCTTGCAGAATTTTTGTTGTTCCAAAAGACTTTCGTTGTTCGAAAGAATTTCAGGCTTCTTATAATAATCCTCTTTATTATAGTCTAATACAAATGAACCTTTTGCAATATCACTAAAAACTCTGCTTTTGAATGCATCCTTGCTTATTTCAGTACCATAATACTCTTTTGTTATGGGAAATTCAAAACTACGCATATTGATAAAAGCATTTCTACTCTTAGTGTAAGTGCCTTTCTTTTGATCTAGAAATAGAAATGTTTTAAATTGTGCGCTAAAACTATCAGTTTCATGTGAGATTTTCATAGGTACAATTTGTTTTTTATATGATTTTGAGACATACCTACTCCAAAAATTTCGTATTGAAGGTTTTAGTAAACCATCTAACTCAGATGAAATATCATAAGTAAAATCGAGGTTGGTGATTCTACCAATTGCAATATCATCACTTTTAATTAAATAGAAATTTGAATTCCATTTATTAGTTAAATGTTTTGATGCTTGATCTGGATTCATATTAGAACAATCAAATCCGTTTATTTTAGTACCTTCGGGATAGACATTGGATGAATTTATATAACTATATATCAAGAATCCAAATAAGACTATTGCTATAATAGTAAGTGCAATAGAAATTTTTTTGAAAAAATTTGCATTCATATATTGACTTCCTCCTCATTTATCTATAATATACCCTAATAGAACAGTTAATTAAAGCATATTTTTCGCTTAAAAAAATAAATCGAAAAAAACGAAAATACTTATTGACAGGAAGAAAAATAAATGCTAATATAGTTCTTGCAGTGGAAAAAACCACAAAGTAATGTGGCGGTGTAGCTTAGTTGGCTAGAGCGTCCGGTTCATACCCGGAAGGTCGGAGGTTCGACTCCTCTCGCCGCTACCATTTTTTATTTGGGCGTATAGCTCAGCTGGGAGAGCACCTGCCTTACAAGCAGGGGGTCATAGGTTCGAGCCCTATTACGCCCACCAAACTTACAATACGGTCCGGTAGTTCAGTTGGTTAGAATGCCAGCCTGTCACGCTGGAGGTCGTCGGTTCGAGCCCGATCCGGATCGCCAATTTAATATGTGCTGCAATGATGTGGTGGGTGTAGTCAAGTGGTTAAGACAACGGGTTGTGGCTCCGTCATGCGTGGGTTCGAATCCCATCACCCACCCCAATTTAAATATCGTTGGGGTATCGCCAAGCGGTAAGGCAATGGATTCTGATTCCATCATGCGCAGGTTCGAATCCTGCTACCCTAGCCAATATGGCGCCATAGCCAAGTGGTAAGGCAGAAGTCTGCAAAACTTTTATTCCCCAGTTCAAATCTGGGTGGCGCCTCCATAATTTGGGGAAATTATCCCTACAGAAGTCAAGATACTATGTATCTTGATTTTTTTTTCGGTTCTTTGTCAAATAGTGCTGACGATGAAAAGCTAATTTCATCACCAACACCAAAAATTATACAA
>JAVWMQ010000005.1:0-59426 GCA_036637375.1 Anaerovoracaceae bacterium | reverse complement strand
TATTATCTTCACTCTTTTGAAATACTTTCTTATAGAGTTTGTGTTTATACTCCCTGAGCCATCATAGCATCAGCAACTTTTAAGAAACCAGCGATATTAGCACCAGCAACTAGGTTGTCACCAAATCCATAATCAGCAGCAGCTTCTTTACAAGCTGTGTGAATGTTAACCATGATGTCTTTTAACTGAGCATGAACCTGTTCAGGAGCAAATACTGTTTTGCCAGCATTCTGTCCCATTTCGATACAAGAACAAGCTACGCCACCAGCGTTAGCTGCTTTTGAAGGACCAACTTTGATTCCGTTTTCCTGTAGGAAAGCGATTGCTTCGTTAGTTGAAGACATGTTAGAACCTTCGCATACGAATTTACATCCGTTAGCAACGATTGCCTGAGCATCTTCGATTCTGATTTCATTCTGTGTAGCACAAGGGATGTAAAGATCAGCTTTAACTTCCCAAGGTTTTTTACCAGCAACAAATTTTGAACCAGGGAATTTGTCAGCATATGGTGCACAGATGTTCTGTCCTGAAGATCTTAGAACCTGCATGTATTCGATTTTTTCTGCATCTAGACCAGCTTCATCAATGATGTAACCGTCTGGACCTGAAATTGTGATTACTTTTGCGCCTAGTTCGAAGCATTTTAGGGCTGTTCCCCAAGATACATTACCGAAACCAGAGATAGCAACAGTTTTACCAGCTAGTTTTTCTCCATGAGATTCTAGCATTTCGTTTGCGTAGTAAACGATTCCGAAACCAGTAGCTTCAGTTCTTCCGTTTAATCCGCCCCAAGTTAAACCTTTACCAGTAAGAACGCCTTCGTATCTGTTAACGATTTTCTTGTACTGTCCAAACATGTAACCGATTTCTCTAGCGCCAACACCAAGGTCTCCAGCAGGAACGTCAGTAGAAGGTCCGATGTGTCTGTATAGTTCGTTCATGAACGCCTGACAGAATCTCATTACTTCTGCATCAGATTTTCCGTTAGGATCAAAGTCAGCTCCACCTTTACCACCACCGATAGGAAGTCCTGTTAAGCTGTTTTTGAAAATCTGTTCAAATCCTAAGAATTTGATGATTCCTGGGTATACGTTTGGTGCAAATCTTAGACCACCTTTGTAAGGTCCGATAGCACTGTTGAACTGATATCTGTATCCTTTGTTTACGTGGATTTTACCAGCATCATCAACCCATTCAACCTTGAAAGTGATTCCTCTTTCAGGTTCTACTAATCTTTCAAGAATAGCATTTGCTTCATATTCTGGGTGCTGCTCAATAACTGGAGCTAGTGAATGTAGAACTTCTTCTACTGTCTGGTGAAATTCAACTTCGCCAGGATTGTTTTTCTTACAATCTTCGATTACTCTTTCAATGTAATTTGACATTTTATTTCTCCTCTATAAAAAGATTTAAGTTATACTTACATACTAGAATATATCACTCTATCTGCACAACGTCAACCATAGTAAGAATAAAAAGAAAAAAGTTTTAATATTCTGAAAAATTGAAATTTATTTTATTTAATATTATCTTGATATCGGTTGCAACTTGACCTATAAATAATGTATAATTTATGAAGAACGAAAGGAGGTTTTGTATGGAAGAAAAAAACACTTTTGAAAACTTTGTTGAACATACAATTGAACTAGCAGAAGATAAGCAGTTCAAACGAATTAGAAAAGAAATCATTGAAAATGGTTACAATGAGGCGGATATAGCTGAAATTCTCGAAGATATATTAGAATATGTTGGGATTAGTGAAACCATTATAGTTTTTAGGCTACTACCTAAAGATGTTTCTGTAGAAGTATTTTCATACTTGCCTTCTGATGACCAGGTTAAAATAATAAATGCAATTACAGACAAAGAAATTGATTACATAATAGACGAGCTGGATTTTGATGACAAGATTGACGTACTTGAGGAATTACCAGCAAACTTAGTAGATAAAATTTTAGAGAAAACACCTAAGAATGAAAGAAAACAAATTAATACATTTCTAAATTACCCTGAAGATTGTGCAGGAACGTTAATGACTCCTGATTATATTAGTTTGGAAGCTAATATGACAGTTAGACAGGCTTTAGACCATATCAAAAAAGAAGGTATGGACTCAGAAACTATATATACATGTTATGTGAAATCCGAAGGACGAAAACTAGAAGGGATAGTTTCACTAAAAACTCTTGTAATTTGTGATGATGATGAAATAATTGGAAACCTTATGCATACTGACTTTATTGGAATTAATGTGTATGAGGACCAAGAAGAAGTTTCAGAAAAATTTAAGAAATATGGTTTTTTGGCTATTCCAGTAGTTGACAATGAAAATAGACTTATAGGTATTATTACTGTAGACGATATTTTTGATGTCATTGAAGAAGAAGCCACAGAAGATATTGAAAGAATGGCTGGAGTAATTGATGGATCAGATACAGAATATCTGGATATGAGTGTTTTTAAACACGTAAAAAACAGACTCCCATGGCTATTTTTTTTGATGTGTTCTTATATGATAACTGGAGGAATTATAACTAGATTTGAAGCAAGTTTGTCGGAAGTTATTGCCCTAGTAGCTTATATGCCAATGTTAATGGGAACTGGAGGAAATTCTGGATCACAGTCTGCTACACTTGTAATTCGTAGTATGTCAATTGGTGATATTAATTTAAAAGACGCATTTAGGGTTATTTGGAAAGAATTTAGAATAGGGATTATAATAGGTATTACATTAAGCGTATTTAATTTTGCAAGGATTATGATAGAACAGCGAGGAGAGTCTAATGGTATTTTAATTGCGGTAACGGTATGTTCAGCTATGATTGTAGTTGTAGTTGTAGCAAAGACCATAGGAAGTATGTTACCTATGCTTGCAAAGAAGCTTGGAATTGACCCTGCGTTAATGGCGAGTCCAATGATATCGTCTTTGACAGATACAGTTTCAGTTATAACTTATTTCTTGTTAGCTAAGGTGATTCTTGGCATTTAGTCGTGAGGTATTTTATATGAAGATTAATGAAGTTAAATTAAAGAAAAGAGATAACGACTCTCACAAAGGTTCTTATGGTACGGTTTTGGTACTGGCAGGTTCAAAAGGAATGGCAGGGGCGGCACTAATGTGTGGAAAGTCAGCGCTGAAATCAGGGGCAGGTATGGTTAAGTTCTGTGTTCCTGACGAAATTGTTGATATTTTACAAGTTGGCCTACCAGAAGCAACATGTATTTCGAGAGATTTAGAAACTTTAAATTTTCATGATTATGAAGCGATTGCACTTGGACCTGGGCTTGGCATAAACAAGTCAAATATAGGTATTATAAAAAAGATTTTAAATGAATATACAGGTAAACTTGTATTAGATGCTGATGGGTTAAATTGTATTATGAAATATACTTTATATGGTAACTTAAGTCAGACTAATGCGGAAGTAATAATAACTCCTCATGTAGGAGAAGCGCAAAGATTGCTTGAAGTTGATCAAATTGAAGATCGTCTTGAAGCAGCCAAAGAAATGGCAAAAATATTTGGGATTACAGTTGTAATGAAGGGCGCAGGCAGTATTGTTGTTAGAGGCGATGATGTTTACATTAATAATACAGGGAACCCTGGTATGGCAACTGGAGGGGCAGGCGATTCGCTTACAGGTATAATTGCTGCACTTTTAGCTCAAGGATATGATACATATGAAGCAGCAAAACTTGGGGTATTTTTGCATGGTCATGCTGGTGATATTTGTGCAACAGAAATAGGGCAAATAGGTATGACTGCAATGGATATTGTAGATTGTATTCCAAGAGTTTTTAAATTGTTAAGTAATAATTATTAATATAAAGTAGGAGAAAAGAAAGTATGAGTTACGAAGAATTAAGAGGCAAAGCTAATAGCATCAGAAAAACTATTATTGAGGCTGTACATGCGGCAGGCTCAGGGCATCCGGGCGGATCCTTATCAGCCGCAGAGATTATGACTGCGCTTTATTTTGAAGAAATGAATATCGACCCACAAAACCCTAAGATGGAAGGTAGGGATAAATTCGTTCTGTCAAAAGGGCATGCAGCACCAGTTTTATATGCTACTCTTGCAGAAAGAGGATTTTTCAAAAGAGAAGATGTACTAACATTAAGGAAGCTAGGCAGTGACTTTCAGGGACATCCAAGCATGAGTAAGGTTAAGGGTGTTGAAATGTCAACAGGATCACTTGGACAAGGATTTTCTGTAAGCGTTGGAATGGCACTTGCAAACAAGCTTGATAATTCTAAGGGAAGAGTGTATACATTACTTGGAGATGGAGAAATTCAAGAAGGTATTGTTTGGGAGGCAGCAATGGCTGCTGGACACTATAAACTTGACAATTTAGTTGCTATTGTAGATTGGAATGGACTTCAAATTGATGGCAAAAATGAAGATGTTATGACCGTAACTCCAATTGATGAAAAGTTTAAATCTTTTGGTTTTGAAGTTGAAATTATTGATGGGCATAATCTAGAAGAAATTATATGTGCACTTAAAAATGCAAGAGAGAATAAAGACAAACCTTCAGCTATTATTTGCAAAACTCACAAAGGTCAAGGTGTATCTTTTATGACTGATAATCCAGGATGGCATGGAAAAGCACCAAATGAGGAGCAAAAGGAATTAGCGTTAGAAGAACTTGGAGGTGTAAAATAATGACTACAAAGATGGCAACAAGAGAAGCTTATGGTAAGACTTTGGTAGAAATAGGTAAAAACAACAAGGATTTAGTTGTTATGGATGCAGATTTATCTGGATCAACTAAAACTGGTGATTTTGCAAAAGTATATCCTGAAAGATTTTTTAATATGGGAATTGCAGAACAAAATTTATATGGTGCAGCAGCAGGGCTTGCTTTGTCAGGTAAAACGGTTTGTGCTAGTACTTTTGCTATGTTTGCAGCAGGTAGAGCTTTTGAAATAATTCGTAATTCTATAGGATACACAGGAGCAAATGTAAAGATTTGTGCGACACATGCAGGAATTACTGTTGGCGAGGATGGTGCAAGTCACCAAACTTTTGAAGACCTTGCTTTAATGAGGACTATTCCAGGAATGACAGTTGTTAACCCATCAGATGGTGCAAGTGCGAGTATTTTACTTGAGCAAGTTATTAATATGGATGGACCGTGTTATGTTCGATTAGGAAGAGCATCAGTTCCTGTAATTTACAAAGATGATGCAAAGATTAAGATAGGCAAAGGGAATTTAATAAGTGAAGGTAGCGATGTTACTATTATTGCAACAGGAATTATGGTGAACGAAGCTATGATTGCAGCAGAAGAACTTGAAAAAGAAGGTATACAGGCAAGAGTAATTGATATGCATACAATTAAACCTTTGGATGAAGAAATAATAATAAAAGCAGCGAAGGAAACTGGTTGCATTGTAACAGCGGAAGAACATTCAATTATTGGAGGGCTTGGGAGTGCAGTAGCGCAATTACTTGCAGCTAAAAACCCAACTCGTGTACTTTGTGTTGGACAAAATGATACATATGGTGAATCTGGAAAACCAGAAGAACTAAAAAACAAATATGGAATGAATGCAGAAGCAATAATAACTAAGGTTAAAGAGGCAATTTTATGATTCAATTCACGAATGTAACTAAGAGATATAAATCAAAGATAGGTCTTGATAATGTCTCAATAAACATTAATAAAGGTGATTTTGTATTTTTAGTTGGTCCAAGTGGAGCAGGGAAATCTACTTTTATTAAATTGATTTTAAGGGAAATAGATGCTGATACTGGTAGCATTGTAGTAAACGACAAAGAGATTACAAAGCTATCAAATCGTAATATACCTAAATTAAGAAGAAATGTCGGTATGGTGTTTCAAGATTTTAGGTTGCTTCCAAACAAAACTGTTTATGAAAATGTTGCATTTGCTATGGAAATTGTCCATAAAAAAAGAAAGCTTATAAAAGCAGGTGTGCCTCAAGTTTTAAGTTTAATGGGTATTAGTGAACACGCAAAGAAATATCCAGATGAACTTTCTGCGGGAGAGCAGCAAAGAGTTGCAATTGCAAGAGCAATTGTAAACAAACCAAGTGTTTTGATTGCTGATGAACCAACGGGTAATTTAGATCCTGAAACAGCATGGGAGATAATGAAACTACTTGAAGAAATAAATAAAAGAGGAACGACGATTGTAATGGTGACTCATGCAAAAGATATTGTTGATAAAATGAAAAAAAGAGTTATTGCAATTGAAAGCGGTAAGATAATCAGAGACTCAAAAGGGTATTATAATGATCCATTTATAGCCCCTGCTGAATACTTCGTACCTCCAAAGGATAGATTTGGAGGTGATTACAATGGCTAAAATATTTTATGCATTATTTCAATCGCTAAAGCAGATAAAACGAAATATTGCAATGACCTTTACATCGATATTTGCTATAACAGCTATGCTATTAATATTAGGATTGTTTTTTATGATAATAATTAATATAAATATGGCAGCTGAGATGGTTAAACAAGACTATAACACAATAGAAGTTTTTTTGAAAGATAGTACAAAGGTAAAAGATGCCAAAAAACTGACTACAGATATTGAAAAGTGGAAGGATGTTGAAGGAGCAAACTTTAGAAGTAAAGATGAAGCTATGGATATTCTCAAAAAACGTTGGGGTGAAACTAGCTATTTGCTAGAAGGACTTTCTAATAATCCACTGCCAAATTCTATTGTAATAACTATAAGCAATCTTGAGAAGTCTGATGATGTTGCAATTAAAGCAGCAGAACTCAAAGGTATTGAAGATGTAAAATATTACAAAGATACAGTTAGGAAATTAATAAAAGTTACAAATATTTTCCAAATAGCCGCTGTTGTAATTATGGGATTTTTAATAGTTGTTTCACTAGTAGTTGTATCAAATACAATAAAACTGACAGTATTTAATAGGGCTGAAGAAATAACCATTATGAAATATATTGGAGCTACAAACTGGTTTATTAGAGCTCCATTCCTGTTTGAAGGCATTATAATTGGTACAGTTAGCGCTTTAATTGCATCTGGCTTAGTCAGTGTAATATACCAACAAGTTGGTATGCGTGCGGGCAAGGCGTTACTTGCTATATTCTCTACTCCAATTGTTCCAAGCGAAGTCTTGACCTTGAATTTGGTTTGGATATTCTTGGCTATAGGTGTAAGCATTGGTACATGGGGAAGTATAATTTCAATGAGAAGATTTTTAGACACTTAGACGTATAAGGTGAAAAGGATATTATGAAAAAGAATACGATAATAAGCATTTTTCTTTGCTTTGTTATGTTACTTTCTACAACAGTTGTTTATGCAACATCATTAGACAATATTAATGATAAATTAGATAACAAAAAAGAAGAGTTAGAGAGTGGTAAAAAACATGAACAACAACTAAATAATAGTATTTCAGCAGTTAATAAGAGGATTGCAATTGCGGAAGGGAATATCGAAGAGCTTCAAAAGGAGGTTACAAGAATTCATAAAAGAATAGCAAAGGTATCTGATTCTCTTGTTGTACAAAAAAAGAAATTAGCAAAAGGACAAGAAGGTCTTGATAAGCGTCTTAGAAATATGTACAAAAGCGGTAGTATGGGATTTGTAGATGTACTACTTAGCTCAACAAACGTGTCTGAATTAATTTCAAATTTGGAAATGGTGCAAGCTATATATACTAATGACAAGGAAATCGTAGGATCTTTAAAAAATCGTTATAAACAAATTGAGGATAAGCGAGACAAGCTAAAAGATCTTGAAAAACAATTGAAAGAAAAACAAGTTGTTTTAGATGCAAAACAAACATCGTTAAGTAAGGACAAAGAACTACTTGCTTCAAAACGTGATGATGTAAAAATAAGCAACGCACAACTTGAAAAACAAATTGATGAGCTAAATGCAGAAGCTGATAGAATTAAGGATGAAATTCAAAATAACTCAGGGAACGAAAATTATGAAGGTGGTGTTATGCAGTGGCCGGTACCAGGTAATTATTATGTTTCTTCACCTTTTGGATATCGAATTCACCCTATATTTGGAACTAAAAAATTTCATACAGGCATAGATATACCCGCTCCGACAGGAAGTAGAATTGTTGCGGCCAATGGAGGTAGAGTTATTTCTGCATACTATAATTCAAGTTATGGTAACGTTGTTATAATTGACCATGGTGGTGGTATTGCTACTTTATATGCGCATAACAGCAGTTTGTTAGTTCATAGTGGTCAAACTGTTACTCGTGGGCAAACTATAGCTAGGGCAGGTAGCACTGGAAATTCAACTGGACCACATTCTCATTTTGAGGTTAGAATCAATGGAAATTATGTAGATCCAAGAAAGTATGTATAATGAACAAAATTAATCCAATAATAAAAACGATTTTAAATAACAAAGGCATCATCAATGAAACTGACATTGATGAGTTTTTGTCATTTAAACCCCAAAAGACATATGATCCATTCTTGCTTTTAAATATGGAGGCGGGAGTGGATTTAATATTGAAATCAATTAAAGACAATGAATGTATTTGTATTTATGGAGATTATGATGCAGATGGTATTACTTCAATTAGTATTTTAATAAAGATATTAAAAGAACTTAATGCTAATGTATTTTATTACATTCCAAGCAGATTTAATGAAGGATATGGTTTAAATAATCAGGCTATAGAAAAGGTTGCGGAAAAAGGTGCGGATTTACTTATTACAGTAGACTGTGGAACTGCTTCTATTGATGAAGTCGAATATGCAAAGAACTTAGGATTGAAAGTAATTATAACAGATCATCACTCTGTACGAGATGTTAAACCAAACTGTTTATTAATTAATCCAAAGCAAGAAGACTGTTCATACCCATTCAAAGGTCTTGCAGGATGTGGTGTGGCATTTAAACTTGCACAAGCTTTACAAAAAAAAGCAAACTTACCTAAAGACGTGATAAATGAAGTTTTAGATATTGTTGCGATTGGAACTATAGGTGATATAGTTCCTTTGGTTGACGAGAATAGGACTATTGCAAAGTATGGTTTGTGGTCTATTAATAAGAATAAAAGAGATAGTATTATTGAACTTACAAATCAAATTTCAAAGAATAGAGAAAATATTAATTCTGAGTATATTTCATATGGCATTGTTCCTCATTTAAATGCAGCAGGGAGAATGGATAATGCTAGTATAGGTGTAGAATTCTTTTTGTCAAATAATAAAGATAATACTAAAAAAATTGTAAACGAATTAGTTTTTCAAAATAATCAACGAAAAAAGATACAAAATGATACATATCGTAACTGTATGAAGCTAATTAAAGAACAATGCGAAGATTCGTTGTTTCCTATTATTTATGCTAAAGATGCCCATGAAGGTATAACAGGTATTGTAGCTGGTAAGCTCAAAGAGGAACTTAATAAGCCTATTGCAATAGTTACGCCATTTGGAGAGTATCTAAAAGGTACCAGTAGAAGTGTTGATGGCATTGATTTATATGCATTATTAAAAAAGGCCGAAAAATACTTTGTGCAATTTGGAGGACATAAAGGTGCATGTGGGTTTAAACTAAAAAAAGATAATTTGGAAGATTTAAGGAATCTACTAAATAATGAAATAAATTTATATGACGAAAAACTATTTAAAAAAAATATATGTGGTGATTTTGTTGTTTCCATTGATGAACTTACACTTGAATTAGCTAAAAGTTTAGAAATGTTAGAACCTTATGGGTGCGAAAATGAAAAACCAACATTTGAAGTTAGAGATATTGACGTTTCAATGCTAAAGACTATTGGCGAAGAGAATAATCATTTATCATTTAATGCGGCAAACCTTAGATGTATTTATTTTAACTTTGATGAAACCAGTATTAACCTTGAAACTACATACAAGGCTACGATTATTGGTAAATTGAATATAAATAGATTTAGAAATGTTGATAATGTTCAATTTATAGTTGAACATATGGAGGCAATAGATGAAAATTAAAAAGAAAAGTTTCATTGTTTTGTTAATAATAGTATTTTTGCTAGGAGGATTGACTTCTGGACTGTTAATAAGCCTTAACAACGGTGGAATCAAAAGTTATGCTTATGCCACATATATGGCAAAAAAATATGCAAAAGCTGAAGGCATTATGAAAGGCATTGAAAAAAACTATTATCAAGATGTTAATGAAAATGAAATTATGGACATGATGTATAGAGGTATTGTTGCAGGACTTAATGACAAATATTCTGCTTATATGACAAAAGAAGAATTTGAAGAATACAAAAATGATCTTGCAGGTGAGTTTGAAGGTATAGGTGCAACTTTTAGACAAACAGGTGAATCAGAATTTACAATTGTAGATGTTATCAAAGACTCTCCAGCTCAAAAAGCAGGGATTAAAGTAAAAGATATAATTGTTAAAGTTGATGACAAAAAATATACTAAATTAGATGAAGTTGGACATGCTGTTAGAGGTAAAAAAGGAACAAAAGTAAAAATTACATATCTAAGAGCTGGTAAGACCTATTCTAAGTCAATAATAAGAGATCGAATTGTAACGGAGTCAGTTAATGTTTCAAATCTAAATGATGACATTGCTTATTTAAAGATTAGCAGCTTTGATGAGGAAACTGCAAAACGTTTTAAGGCAGAATTAAATAAGATTGAAGCGAGTGATTCAAAAGGATTAATTATTGATTTGAGAGATAATGGTGGAGGTTTAGTTGACCAAGCCATAAAAATAACAGATGAATTAATGGGCAAGGCAAAGATAACATATTTACAAAATAAAGAGGGTAAACAAAAAGAATACTGGTCAGACTCAAACAAGACAAGCTTACCTTATGTTATACTTGTAAATGAAAAAACAGCTAGTGCGTCAGAAATCCTTACAGCAGCGATAAAGGATGAGGGAGAGGGCAAAATAGTTGGAACAAAAACTTATGGCAAAGGGGTAATACAATCAACATCTGAATTAAAAGATGGTGATGCAGTTAAACTAACAATTATGGAATATTATTCACCAAAAGGCTATAAGATTCATCAAAAGGGCATTGTGCCTAATTATGTTATAAAAAGTAAAGAAAATCAACTAAAGAAGGCTATTGATTTACTTTCTTGACTATAAAATTTATAGGTGCTATAATTGCACTGTAAAGTGTTAAAGTGGTTCTGGAAGGAGTTTATGATGGGATATAATTCAAAGTTTAAAAGTACCGAAATAGATGAATTATTTAAGGCGATTTTATCGTTAAAAGATGAGGAAGAATGTTACAGATTTTTTGAGGACATTTGTACTGTTAATGAAATTCACGCAATTTCACAAAGATTACAAGTTGCGAAGTTGCTTCATAACAAAAAAACATACAATGAGATTGAAGGCACAACAAAAGCTTCAACAGCTACAATAAGCAGAATCAATAAATGTTTACTTTATGGAGCGGATGGTTATAAAACAGTACTAGAAAGATTATACTTAAATGAGAAATAAAAGAAAACTACTTGTAATTATAACTTTAAGTTTTGTACTTTTGATTGGTACGATTTATGTTTATAACAACAAGAATAATGATGTGAATATGCAATTATCAACTGCAAAAACATCTGCCTCAGATAACGAGGTAGATGTTTTGATGTCAAGTAATAAGGATAAAAAAGAGGTAGTTAATAAGATTAGTCAAATTAAGGATACCCGGAAATATGAAAAAGCAGTAGAACAATACTTAGACGAGTGTTATGAAAGTAATGATATTGAAGGTGTAGGGTTAATGGAGGAAAGTCTCGATGACAGAAATCTTGAAATTGCCAACGATTTTAGGTCTGCATATAACGAAAGAAATAAAAAGAATTTAAAATTTAAAAGCGACCAAGTAATTGTATCAGTAAAAGATAGCGTGTATGACAAAGCAAAAAAAGAACTTAGTAGAAATAGATGTAAAGTTACTGAAGTGAAAAATATTGCAAGTGATACAAAACTTCTTTTGGTAGATATTTCAAATAGAGATACTGTTGCAAGGGCAATAAAAAAGTTAGAAAATAATAGATATATTTCACAGTCACAACCAAACTATTTATATAGGCTTGATAGTACAGATAATAAAAGAGATACAAAGAATACAAGTGGCTTAGATGAAGATTGGCATATAAAAAAGACTTTTGTAAATGAAGGTAGAAATGAAATATCAGTTCCAAAGTCAAAGGTTAAGGTTGCTGTAATAGATACAGGTGCAGATGTTAAGCACCCTTCACTTAGGGGGAGCATAAATGTTGGGAAAAGTATTAGAGTGAGCGATGGTAAAATTGGACCATTAAAAGGTGATTCGGATACACATGGAACCCATGTTACTGGAATATTAGCCGGCCAAAAGGATGAAACGACAGGTTGGTATGGTGTAGCTAATGGGTATATTGACTTGATGGTTATTGATGCCTCTACAAGAGTTTCAGGAGAATCTGTGTTTGGAAGCTACGATTTAGCAACTTCCATTGACTATGCCATGAACAATGGCGCAAAAATAATTAATATGAGTCTTGGAGGATTTGGAAAAGATAAAATAGTTGAAGAATATATTGAAGCATGTCGAAAGAATGATATCCTTGTTGTTTGTGCTTCAGGTAATGAGAATTCTACAAAATATTGTTCACCAAGTGATAGCCAAAGCGCTTTATCTGTTATAAATACAACATATCAAGATGTTAGGTATAATCATAGAATTTATGGGTCAAATTACGGGGTGGATAAGGATATATCAGCACCAGGAACGAATATTTATAGTACTGTACCGGGGAATCAATATGATGTATATTCGGGTACATCTATGGCGTCTCCTGTAGTTTCTGGAATAGCAGCATTAGTATTGACTGCAAATCCAAAATTAACATATCATCAATTAAAAAGTATTCTTTTATCATCTGTTGATGATATTGGTAAGCCTGGATTTGATGTTGAGACAGCATTTGGAAGAATCAATGCACAGAGAGCAATCAAAATGGCTAAGAATGTTGATGTTACTGCTCAGCCAGTGGATTTTCAGGTAAATAGAAATAAAATTGAATTATATAGAAATAACGTTACAAATATTGAATATGCATTGTCAACTTTAGAAGAAAAAGCAAGTGTAAAAGAGTGTTCATTTAAGAGTGATAATCCTGCTGTTGCAAAAGTCGATAGATACGGAAACATTACAGGATTAAATCAGGGTAGTGCAATTATTAGTGCTAGAATAGATAATATTGAAAAAAAAGTAAATGTAATTGTGAAGGATACTTTTAGTACTAAAATCGTTCCTCCTATATATAACAAAAAAATTATACTTGAAAAAAATGGTGCAGA
Organism: Anaerovoracaceae bacterium; assembly: GCA_036637375.1. GTDB lineage: Bacteria > Bacillota > Clostridia > Peptostreptococcales > Anaerovoracaceae > JAVWMQ01. The sequence goes on along the minus strand of JAVWMQ010000005.1, from coordinate 46,125 downwards.
AGGTTACTTAAATCAAGGTGTAAGCAAAGGACTTTATTATGATGGAAAAGCAAATGAAGTAATTGATTTTTGTATGGCATCTAAATCTTTTGATGCCGGATTGTTTATATTTGATTCAGATGGGAATATTATAGCTGAAAATGATGATGTTTACTATAAAGATGAAGATAACTATGTTGCAGATTCAAGAATTAGAATTAAACTTCCAAGAAGTGATAGATATTATATACAAGGATATAGTACCGAAAATATAAATAAAAATGCTGAATTTGAATTTAAATTTATGAATAACAAGGTTAGCACATCTTTAAAAGGAGAAAAGGAAAAAGGGAATATCATAAAATTAAAATGGAAAAAGGTAGATAATGTTAAAGGATATAAGATTTTTAGATGTAAAAATAAATACGGCAGCTATGAAGCGATAAAGAAGATAAATGGAAATACAGCTACTAGCATAAAACTGACAAAACAAAAGGGTAAATATTATTATAAGATAATACCATATAATACATTTTCAAAAGACAGATATTATATTTATGGTGGCCATTCAAATTTGATTTACAGATGATAAAAAAGGCTTAATCAAGGAATACTTGATTAAGCCTTTTATTAATAGTTATTGATCTATTAATTGCTTCGCATTTTGTAAAGCAATATCCGTTATAGAATTACCACTTAATAGCCTTGCTATTTCATGAGTTTTTTCGGATTCTGTTAAATATTCAACAGTTGTATATGTCTTCTCTCCATCATTGTGTTTGTCAATTTTGAAATTATGATTACCAACTGCTGCAATTTGCGGTAAATGTGTAATAGCAATAATCTGATGTTTTTGAGCTATTTCTTTAAGTTTTGAAGCAACAGTACTTGCAGCTATACCACTAATACCGCTATCAATTTCATCAAATATCATAGTCTGAATATTGTCGTATTCACCAATTACATTTTTAAATGCTAGCATAATTCTAGACATTTCACCACCAGAAACAATTTTGTTTAGTGGCTTTAAATTTTCCCCTAGATTTGTGCTGATTAAGAATTCAACTTTATCAACACCATTGGCAGTATATTTCTTGCTAGTAGTTACTTCTAGCCTTACAACTGCATTTGATAAATTCAGGTCTAATAATTCTTTTTGAATTTTTTCTTCAAGAGAATTTGCTGATGTAGTTCTTAGATATGTTAATCTGTTTGTTTCGTTTTTTAGAAGTTCACCAGTTCTCTCAAGTTCAATTTGTAGGCTGTTAATTTCAACATCAATGTTTGAAAGGGTAATTAATTTCTTTTTTAGAGTATCGGAATAGTTCAAAACATTTTCAATAGATCCTCCATATTTACGTGATAGACTATCAATCAGGTTAAGTCTATCCATAATAATTTCAATATCTGAAGAATCATATGTGGATTTTTGTGCTTGAACTCTAACTCTGTTTATTAAATCTTCAAGGCGATAATAAATATCAAGAAAATCATCTTCAAGATTACCAGCATCTTTTGAAAGTGGCTTTAAATCTTTAAGTCCCTTAACTATTTTATTTATTGACGCAGAAACAGAATCATCATCAGTATTGCAAAGGTTATACACATTTGCAAAACCTGTTGCAATTGTTTCTTTATTTTGCTCTTCGATAAGTTTTTCTTTTAACTCAATATCTTCACCGATTATTAAATTAGCCTCAGAAATTTCTTTGATTTCAAACTCCATAATTTCCTTGCTTTTTAGGCTATTTGATGAACCTTGTTGCAATTCTACAATTTTATTATATGTTTCTACATATTTTTTATATAATTCTGAAACACGTTCCTTGCATGGGTTAATTGAATCTTTTTCATAAGTATCAACTAACATAATGTGGGAAGCTGGGTTTAAAAGAGACTGGTTATCGTATTGTCCATGAATATCAGCAACTTTTTTTGTAAATTCCTGAAGTTCACCAAGGCTAACGATATCGCCGTTAATTTTGCAAAGATTTTTTCCTGTAGAGGATATTTCTCTAGTTACAACATATTCAGTATGCATATAATCGCAAACCATTTGGATTGTTGCTTTTTCTTGATTACTCCTAACCATACTTGAATCGGCTCTTGCACCAAGAGCAAGGCTCATAGCTTCAACAACGATGGATTTACCAGAACCCGTTTCACCAGTTATGATATTTAATCCAGAGTGAAAACTGACCTCAACATTTTCAATAATGGCAAAGTTTTTAATACTAATGTAATTTATCATAGTTATATTCCTTTATAATATTTTATTGAACTCTTCAATAAGTCCTGGTACATTCTCTTTTGAGTCAACTATTAATAAAATAGTATTATCACCAGCGATTGAACCAACAACATGATCAAATTTTAAAGAGTCTATTGCTTCTCCTGCAGCAGGACCACAGCCAGAAAGCGTTTTTACAATTATTTGATTTTCTGCATAATCAACTTTAATAATAGTTTCTTTAAAAATCTTAACAAAGCGGTCATTAATTGGACCGTTATTGTCTTGCCTTATTGAATATTTATATTTGTTGCTTGCAGATAAGTCTTTTACAAGCTGCAATTCTTTAATATCTCGAGAAACTGTAGCCTGTGTTACATTGAAGCCTTCCTTTTTTAGAAGATCGCACAATTTTTCTTGTGTTTCGATTTCATTGTTAGAAATTAAATCAATAATTGCATTATGTCTTTTATTACGCATATGTTTATCCTTTCGATAAAAACTTTAAACAACTGGTATAATTATAACACTTGATTGTATTTTAAATCAATAGGAAATATGGACAAACATATGTTTGTGTGATATAATTTTTACAAGTAAGAAGGGAGTTTTGAATGAGAATATTAGGTATAGATCCTGGATATGCGATTATGGGTTATGGAATTATAGATATGAAAGGAAATCACTTCAAAGTTGTCCATTATGGTTCAGTTGAAACAAGTGCGAAACTTTCAATGCCGGATAGACTAAAAATATTATATAATTCTTTAATGGATATAATTAACGAATACAATCCTGATACATGTGGAATCGAAGAATTGTTTTTTAATACAAATGCTACAACTGCAATTAAAGTTGGTCAGGCGCGAGGCGTAGCAATTTTGGCTTGTGCAAATTCATCATTAGAAATAGATGAATATACACCATTACAAATTAAACAAGCCTTAACAGGTTATGGAAGAGCGGACAAGAAACAAGTTCAAACAATGGTTAAGAGTATTTTGAACTTACGTGAAGTTCCAAAGCCTGATGACACTGCTGATGCCTTAGCTGTGGCAGTATGCCATGGTCATTCGTATGGCGCTAAATCTAAACTTAAATCAGGAGGAATAAATGTTAAGATATATTAAAGGAATACTTGTAGGAAAATTGAAAAATGCTATTATAGTAGATGTAAATGGTGTTGGAATAGAAATTTTTGTTTCTGGAAATAGTAGCTTTTATTTAAAAAATGAAGATGAAGAAGTAAAAGTTTTTACAGAAATGATAGTTAGAGAAGATAGCCTTACAATATATGGATTTGATGATGTAGCTAGCTTGGAGTTATTTAAACAATTAATTACGGTTAATGGTGTTGGAGCAAAGGCGGCAATTGCTATATTTAGCTCTCTGACTCAAACAGAGATTAGAAAAGCAATTATATTTGATGATACAGATATCCTTACAAAAGCTAATGGAATTGGTAAGAAAACAGCACAGAGAATAATTTTGGACTTAAAAGATAAAATTGGAGATCTGTCAGAAGGCAATTTGATAGCGCCACAAAGCACAGGAAATGCAAATAACTTTGCAGATAATAAATCTGAAGCTATTGCCGCTTTAATGGAACTAGGATATGCAAGGGCAGAGGCGACTACTTTAGTTGAGAATATTGCTGGAGAAGATTTATCTGTAGAAGATTATATTAGAAGTGCGCTAAGAAAGGTATAACAGCTAATGAATATGGATTATGATGATAGAATTACAGACACAAAAGAATATGAAGAAGATAAGGTTACGGAGTTCTCGTTAAGACCAAGTACTTTATCAGAATATATTGGACAAAAAACTGTAACTGATAACCTTGAAATTTTTATTAAGGCTGCAAAACTTAGAAACGAACCATTAGATCACGTTTTGTTTTATGGGCCTCCAGGTCTAGGCAAGACTACCTTAGCTGGAATAATTGCAAAAGAACTTGGTGTGGATATAAGGATTACATCTGGACCTGCTATTGAACGTGCTGGAGATCTTGCAGCCATATTAACTAATTTAAATGAAAATGATGTTTTATTTATAGACGAAATTCATAGATTAAATAGATCAGTCGAGGAAGTTTTATATTCAGCAATGGAAGATTATGCTTTAGACATAATAATAGGTAAAGGTCCTTCAGCAAGGTCAATTAGACTAGACCTTGCTAAATTCACTTTAATTGGTGCAACAACAAGAGCAGGCAGTTTATCTGCACCGCTTAGAGATAGGTTTGGTGTTGTATGTAAATTTGAAACATATGATACAGAGGAATTAATGACAATATTAAGTAGATCTTCAAAAATTCTAAATATACCATGTGATGTTAAATCATTAGAAGAGATGGCTTTAAGATCAAGAGGTACACCAAGAGTTGCAAATAGAATGTTGAAACGAATTAGAGACTTTAGTCAGGTTAAAGGAAATGGTGCAATAGATATTGAAATTACACAAAAAGCTTTAGAAGCTTTAAATGTAGATAAGTTGGGACTAGAAAATTTAGATAGAGAGATAATTAAGATAATTATTGAAAGATTTCGTGGTGGACCTGTAGGAATTGATACTATAGCTGCTTCAATAGGAGAAGAACGAATAACAATAGAAGATGTTTATGAACCATATTTGATACAAAAAGGACTATTACATAGAACCCCAAAAGGGAGAATGGTTTCAGAATTAGCCTATCATCATTTAGGCATAGATTTTAAGGAGGATTAATGAAAGTAGAAGATTTTGATTACGATTTGCCAGAAGAGTTGATTGCACAAAAACCATGTGACAAAAGAGATGCATCTAAACTTATGGTATTAGATAGAGAAAAAAATACAATTGAACATAAACACTTCCATGATATTTTGGATTATTTTGATGAAGGTGATTGCTTGGTGTTAAATAATTCAAAAGTTATGCCAGCAAGACTTTTTGGAACAAAAATTGAAACAGGTGTAAATGTTGAGTTCTTATTAATTAAGCGAATAGAAGGCGATATTTGGGAGACAATGGTTAGACCAGGCAGACGACTTAAAGTAGGAGATTTTGTGAAGTTTGCTGAGGATTTTGTTGCAGAAATCATTGATTATGGTGCGAATGGAACTAGAATTGTCAAATTTAAATATGATGGTATTTTCATGGAGAGACTTGAGGAATTGGGAAATATGCCACTTCCACCATATATTGAAAGGCCAAGTGATGATGATGACAAAAATAGGTATCAAACGGTATACTGCAAAGAAGAAGGTTCAGTCGCTGCACCAACTGCAGGGCTTCACTTTACAGATGAAATCCTAGAAGAATTCAAAAAAAGAGGCATAAAACTAGTTTATGTAACCCTACATGTTGGCATAGGTACTTTTAGGCCAGTTAAATGTGATGATGTTGAAGAACACAGCATGCATTTTGAAGAATATTCCATTACAGAAGAAGCAGCTCGAATTATTAACGAAACAAAGAAACAAGGTAATAGAGTTATTTCAGTCGGAACAACATCGACAAGAACCCTAGAAAGTGCAGCAAAACTTAATGAAAATAACAATACATATGAAGTTAAACCAGGTGATGGGAGTACAGATATCTTTATATACCCAGGATATACATTCAAAGTAATTGATTCATTAATTACAAATTTCCACTTACCAAAGTCAACGTTACTTATGCTCATTTCGGCGCTATATGATAGAAAACATATATTAGATGCATATGAATCAGCAAAGGATAACAAATATAGATTCTTTAGCTATGGAGACGCTATGCTAATATTGTAAATATTAGTATATTGACTTGCGATATTATATTAGATATAGTAAAATGTTTGTTTGAAGTATAAAAATAATATTGGAGGATTTATGGAAAATTTAAAAGGAAGTTCATTAATTAAAATAACAAGTATAGGATTATTAATATTTGGTGTTTTAGCTATTTTAGGCAATTGCTTTTTATTATTCGGCAAAGGTGGTGCTATAGGAGAATCACAATTTGCGGCCTTATTTTTGACTTATAATAATCAATTGTTGAATGTTGCAGGTATAATTTTTGGTTTATTTGAACTACTTAGTGGAAACTTTGGAATTAAGCATAGTAAGCACATCGATGCAGCAGATGGTATTTTTAAAAGAGGATTATCATTAAGTATTTTGACAGCTATTATAATTGCAGCTAGTGTTGCATTAAAGTTGTTTAATCCTATATCTATTTGTGCGATTTTATTGCCAATACTACTTTTAATTGGTGGAAAAATGAATACAAAATAAAGACAAACAAAAATGATATATGGTCATATATCATTTTTTCTTTAAAGCAAGTAAATAATTAAAATATTAAAATAGAAATCGAGGAAAAGATGAACGCAGTTAATTATGAATTAATTAAAAAAGATGGCAAGGCGAGAAGAGGTAGAATTACAACACCTCATGGAACTATAGAAACGCCTGTTTTTATGCCTGTTGGAACAGCAGCGACTGTTAAGGCAATGAGACCTGAAGAAGTAAAGGAACTTGGTGCTGAAATTATTCTTAGTAATACATATCACTTGTACCTAAGACCTGGACATGAAATTGTTAAGGAAGCAGGTGGGTTGCATAAATTTATGAACTGGGACAAACCTATTTTAACTGATAGTGGTGGGTTTCAGGTTTTTAGCTTAGGAGATTTAAGAACAATTACCGAAGAAGGTGTTGAATTTAGATCTTTTATTGATGGATCAAAACATATGCTAACTCCAGAAAAATCTATGGAAGTACAAAACGCTTTAGGTTCAGATATTATTATGGCATTTGATGAATGTGCACCATATCCTGCCGATAGAGACTATGTCAAAAATTCTCTTGAAAGGACTACAAGATGGTTAAAAAGATGTAAGGAAGCACACAAAGATACTGATAAGCAATCACTGTTTGGAATTATGCAAGGTGGTATGTATCAAGATTTACGTAAACAAAGTGCCGAAGAAATTGTTGCACTAGATCTTCCAGGATATGCAATTGGTGGACTAAGTGTTGGCGAACCAAAGGATATTATGTGTGAAGTTTTGGATTATGCCGTTGATTATCTACCAGAAAACAAGCCAAGATATTTGATGGGCGTTGGTACGCCTGATTACTTATTTGAAGGTGTTGAGAGAGGTCTTGATATGTTTGATTGTGTTCTTCCGACTAGAATTGCTAGAAATGGAACTGCAATGACTAGTGCAGGGCCAGTGAATATTAAGAATGCAAAGTTTGAAAAAGATTTTACACCGTTAGATCATGAATGTGATTGTTATACATGTAAAAACTATTCAAGAGCATATTTAAGACATTTGTTTAAGGCTAATGAAATGATGTCATCTATGCTTTTATCAAATCATAATCTTCATTTCTTAGTTAATACGATGGAAAAAATAAGAAAGTCTATTGAAGAAAATAGATTTATGGAATATAAAGAGGAGTTTTATAAAAAATATGGATATTTGTAAACATGATGCGTTTTGTGGTGGATGTATTCACCAAGGTGTTCCATACGAGGAACAGCTTCAAAACAAGGAAAACGAAGTATTAAAGTTAATTGATTCAAAAAAATTAAAGATAGAGAAATATGATCCAATTAAAGGTAGCCCTTCTCAATTTGCTTATAGAAACAAAATGGAATATACATTTGGTGATTTAGTAAAAGATGGAGAAATTACACTTGGTATGCACAAAAAAGGACACTTTATGTCAATTGTTACAGTTGATGAATGTCAGTTAGTGCATGAAGACTTTAACAAGGTATTGAGGGGAACTCTTGATTTTGTAATTGAAAAAGGTTATCAAAAGTACAACAAAAAATCTCATGAAGGACTTGTAAGACATTTAATTGTTCGATGTGGAGAGAGAACTAACGAACTTTTAATCAATATTGTTACAACATCTGGAGACTTTGATGAAAGTGGGTTTGTAGCTATGATTGAAGAGCTTGACCTTGAATTTGATATTGTTGGTATTTTGAGAACTATTAACAACAATATTGCCGATGTTGTTAAATGTGAAGAGTTGAGAGTATTAAAAGGCAGAGATTATTATATGGAAAAAATCATGGGCCTTGATTTTAAGGTTAGTGCTTTTTCATTTTTTCAAACTAATATCTCGGCGGTAGAAAACCTATACTCTGAGGCATTAAAGCTACTTGATGACTTTGAAGGAAAAACTGTATTTGATTTATTTTGTGGTACTGGTACAATTTCACAAACAGTAGCATTGAAGGCCGGACATGTTGTTGGAGTTGAAATAGTTGAAGATGCTGTAGAAGCGGCTAAAATGAATGCTAAATTAAATAATTTGAATAATTGTGAGTTTATTGCAGGGGATGTATTTGATGTACTAGATTGTATTAAAGAAAAGCCTGATATGATTATTGTTGATCCGCCGAGAAAAGGGATTGATCCAAAGTCACTTGATAAGATTATTAAATATGGTGTAGAACAGATATTATATATTTCGTGTAACCCTAAAACTTTAGTTGATAATTTATACTATATGAATTACTTTGGTTATGAAATTAAATATTTTAAACCATTTGATAATTTTCCAAATACTAAACATACTGAATGCATTTGTTTATTACAGAAGTGTTAGATAAAGGATTTGACCTTTAATAGAATAGTTCTATGTGTTACACTAGAGTAACGAGAGAAAGTTCATCTAACAGGAGGTAATTATGAAAAAATTATTAGCAGAATTTATAGGAACGTTTATATTAGTCTTTTTTGGATGTGGTAGTGCCGTAGCTATAAATGCATTAATCGGAGGAATGGGGCTTACAATACCATTAGGATTTACGGCTTTACTAATTGCGTTTGCATTTGGATTAAGTATAATGGTGCTGTATTATTCATTTGGAAGCATCTCAGGATGTCACATGAACCCAGCAGTATCCCTTGCAGCTTTAGTAAATGGAAAGTTTGACAAAACATCAACATTTGCAGGGTATGTTGTTGCACAATTGCTAGGAGGTGTTCTAGGAGCAGGGCTATTATTCCTAGTAACAGGTCAATCCTCTTCACTAGGCCAAAATGGATATGGAATAGGAAGTGCGCTTCAAACAAGTATAACATCAGCAATTATTATGGAAATAGTTCTTACATTTGTATTTGTATCAATAGTGTTATTTGTAACATCAAACGAGAAATATGAAGCAGTAGGTGGATTAGTAATTGGTTTTGGACTAACATTGGTTCATATTCTAGGCATTCCTTTTACAGGAACTTCCGTTAATCCAGCGAGAAGTTTTGGACCAGCAGTCTTTGTAGGTGGTGACACACTAGCACAACTTCCAATCTTTATAGTAGCACCTTTGGTAGGGGCTTTGATTGCAGCTTTACTATTTAAGTTCTTTAAGAGCGAGCCCAAAATAGAACCATGTAGTGATGAAGAAATTGATGGTGACGAAGATCAAGATTATGAAAATATTGTTATTGCAAACACAATTGATGAAGAACAGCAATCCGAAGAAATATTTACAGAACCAAAATAAAATAGATATAAAAAAAATACTGTTTTTTTAAGCATAATAGTATGCCCAAAAATATCAGTATTTTTTTGTAAAAAATAGTAGAGATTTAAACTCATCTCTACTATTTAAAATTATTTTTCTGTTGGTTTCATGTTTTCAAATAATGTCACTAAGCCAGAAGCTTGATCATATGCATTTTCAATATTAACACCAATCGAAATTATTTCTAATGATGGGTTTATCTCTTTGAAAACTGCACAATCAGATTCTACAAAGTTATATCTAGGAGTTGGCTTAATATTGTGTTTTTCAAATGCGTCTTGAACTTGTATTGTGAATTCACTTTGAACATCATTGTTTTCACCAGTGACATCTGCCTTCCAAAGAGGATATCTATTTTGAGATGACGATGTAAAATCGGATAAATTAGAAGTAGTTTTAAAAGTATTGTCCATATCCTTAGTTATTGCATTATCAACAGATCTCCCTATGGCATGTAGTTCAGCAAAGTCTCCAGTTTTAATTGACGAAATTGTGGATAGTGCTAAAACATCTCCCTCGTAATCTTCTTCTGTGGTTGCATATATTCCATCTACAAGAGTATATAGTAGGCTAAGTAACCTTGAAGTGTCATTTAGCGAAAGTACTTGTGATGGTACAGGTACTTCCTTGTATTCAAAGGTCGCATCTGCATCTCTGTTTCGATTTTTATCTCTAAATGATGTTTTACTTGCTGCTAATTTATTTGTGAATTTCTTTTCGCTACTACCATCGATAACTACAACTGCTTTGGCGCTTGTTGGATAATCGGTTACTTTGTTGCCACCTTCAAAACTGGCAATTTCCATTACCGTTCCAGAAGCCTTGGCACTTGCTAGAATATCACCTATAAATACTATTGGATTAGTATGCTTTTCAGTTCTATCCCCAGAATCACTTTTGATCATATTATCTATTTTAATTTCGTAAGCTTTGTTACCGTTTGGAATATTTCGGTGTAGACCCTTTGTTATTTTGTAATCTTTTGTCATGGAACTTCCGTTAAAGATTGCATTTTTACTCCATTTTGTTAAATTAATAAAGTTATCTGTTTGTAAATCTTCTTTACTTATTTTTGAAACGCTTGTTGTGGCTTTTTTGTTTTCTGGTGTAATTAAAACGTTTATCTTGCCGTGATTAGTGCTGTTTTTGAGTGTTGCCAAAGCAATAGCGGCAACTTGAGATGAATCTTTTTTGTATTCTGTTGAATATCCTATTTGCAGAGTTGTTGACTTTGCTTTGCTGTATCCTTCAGATGGTTTAATGGAAAATTTTAAATTACCATTACCAAGATCATTAACCTTAAACCCAAGCGACTCAGAAAAAGATTTAATTACTTCCTTTAGTTCAGCTTCACTATTTGCGGAATCGTACTTAACCCTTAATTTTTCGTAGTAATCGAAAATATCTGTTTTTAAGGTATTTTCTGTTTCTTCGCTATCGTTTTGCCAAGAGGAAATAACGAAAGGGGATATAGCGATAATCACAATTAGCGCGATAATTATTATTTTTTTTGTACTCATATATGTTTACTCCTCATTTAATTTCTATAAATATGATATAATTATAGCATATTGTATAAATTATTAGAATACGTTTTGGAGGTTGGTTATGAATGTGACAAAATTGATACTAAGAGAAACAATTATGGACGATTGTCCTTTTTTTGCAAAATGGGAAACCGATGAAAGTGTTATAAAATATTTTAGCATTAGCAAAGGCAGAACTTTAGAAGATATTAAGCAAGAGTTAAAAGATAGAAGATCTAGTAAAAATGAGTTTGATTTTACCGTTGTTAGGGAAATAGATAATGTTCCAGTTGGGAGAATATATGTATCTCGATACGACAATGTGAATAAATCTCTAGACATTACTAGAATTTATATTGGTGATAAAGAGAATCGAGGTAAAGGACTTGGCGAGGGTGCTTTGAGACTAATTTTGGAACATGCATTTAATAAGCTAAAAGTACATAGAGTTACCCTTGATCATTTCGATGGGAATGTAGTTGCTGTTAATTTATACAAAAAAATAGGATTTAGATACGAAGGGATAGCACGTGATGCTTGTATAAAAGATGGTTTATACTATGACCTTCATTTAATGAGTTTACTTGAAAATGAATATTAATACATTTTCAATAATTTAGGAAAATATTGACATCTTTTTTTTATTGACATTATTTATATATAGGGTATAATTTAATAGGAACCCAAAAACAACACTACATATAGTGGTGAGTGAAAGTGTTGAAAATTAAACATAGATAGTCTATAAGGGAGGATTTAATGGGAACAATTACTAAAATAATTAAGAGAGATGGTCGAACTGCAGAGTTTGATATTGAGAAAATTGCATTAGCAATATATAAAGCAGCAGAGGTGCTTGGTGGTAAAGACAAAGACATGGCAACATACTTAGCTAAGCAGGTTGAATTATATTTAGTTGAAAGATGTCATAACAGTACGCCTACAGTTGAAGAAATCCAAGATGCTGTAGAAAAAATATTAATTGAGAATGGGCACGCTAGAACAGCAAAAGAATTCATAATATATAGAGCAGAACGTACAAGAGTTAGGGATATGAATACTCGTTTAATGAAAATTTACGAAGATCTAACCTTTAAGGATGCTGCTGAAAATGATATTAAGAGAGAAAATGCTAACATCGACGGTGATACAGCAATGGGAACTATGCTTAAATATGGATCAGAAGGCGCAAAGCAGTTTTATGAAATGTTTGTACTTAAACCTGAGCATAGCCAAGCTCATATAGTTGGTGATATTCACATACATGATCTTGATTTTTTAACTTTGACAACAACTTGTTGCCAAATTGATATTGAAAAATTATTTAAAAATGGATTTAGTACAGGGCATGGCTTTTTAAGAGAACCAAATGACATTAACAGTTATTCTGCACTTGCTTGTATCGCTATACAATCAAATCAAAACGATCAGCATGGTGGACAAAGTATTCCGGATTTTGATTTTGGCATGGCAAATGGTGTAAAAAAGACTTTTAGAAAGTTATACTGGACAAATCTTGGCAAATTAATTGATATGGAACTTGATGAAGACGGCAATGTTGATAAGATTAAAGAGATAGGTAATGAGCTAATTGAGCAAAAAGATATTTACCCAACTATTGCAAATGACAATGGCTACTTTGAGATGGAAATGCCATACATAGCTAAATTATTAACTGAGGCAAGTGAAGAAGAGTTAAGCAAACTACAAAATAGAGCAATGAAGTATGCTAACAAGGAAATCAAAAGAGCTGTTTATCAGGCTATGGAAGCTTTTGTACATAATTTAAACACAATGCATTCAAGAGCTGGAGCTCAAATTCCTTTTTCTTCAATTAACTATGGAACAGATACTTCACCAGAAGGACGACTAGTTATAGAGGGTGTTTTACTTGCTACAGAGGCAGGTCTAGGAAATGGTGAAACAGCAATTTTCCCTATTCATATTTTTAAGATAAAAGAAGGGATAAACTATAATAAAGAAGATCCTAACTATGATTTGTTCAAATTAGCTTGCAGAGTTTCTGCAAAGAGACTTTTCCCGAACTTCTCATTTATCGATGCACCGTTTAACTTGCCTTACTATAAGGAAGGCGATCCAAACACAGAATGCGCATATATGGGATGTAGAACTAGAGTTATTGGAAACACATATGACAAAGACAGAGAAGTTGTTGGTGGCAGAGGAAATTTAAGCTTTACTTCAATTAATTTACCAAGAATTGCTATTAAATCTCATGGCAATATAGACTTCTTCTTTGAGGAACTAGAAAGAAAAATGGATCTTTGTATAGATCAACTTATGGAAAGATATAAGATTCAAGCAGCAAAAAAAGTTAAAAATTATCCGTTCTTAATGGGACAAGGAATTTGGATGGATTCTGACAAGCTTAAGCCAAATGATAGTGTTGGAGAAGTTCTAAAGCATGGAACACTTTCTGTAGGATTTATTGGTCTTGCTGAAGCCTTAAAGGCCTTAATTGGTGTGCACCATGGTGAAACAAAGGAAGCTCAAAACCTAGGTTTAGAAATAATTGGATATATGAGAAAACGCTTAGATGAAGAAAGTGAAAAATCAGGATTCAACTATTCGCTGCTTGCAACACCAGCTGAAGGTCTTTCTGGAAGATTTGTTAGAATTGATAAAGAAAAATTTGGAATTATTGAAGGAGTTACAGATAAAGATTACTATACTAACTCATTCCATGTTCCTGTATACTATAATATTTCTGCATATGAAAAAATTAAACTTGAAGCTCCTTACCATGGATTAACAAATGCGGGACATATTTCATATGTTGAATTAGATGGAGATCCATGCAAGAACTTAGAAGCTTTTGAGCAGATTGTAAGATGTATGAAAGAGAGTGGTATAGGATATGGCTCAATCAACCATCCTGTAGATAGGGACCCTGTGTGTGGATTTACTGGTATCATAGACAACGAATGCCCTTGTTGTGGTAGAACAGAGGAATACAATGAAGGATTTGAAAGAATTAGACGTATTACAGGATACTTAGTAGGAACAGTTGATAGGTTTAATAACGCTAAAAGCGCAGAGGTAAATGATAGAGTTAAACATGATGTAATGGAAATGGAAACACTATGAGCATTAACATAAATTTAGCGGGAATTGTACGAGAATCAATTACTGATGGCCCTGGCATTAGGTTTTCAATATTCTGTCAAGGATGTACTCACAAATGTGAAGGATGTCACAACGAACAAACTTGGGAACTAAATTCAGGAAAAGATGTAAGTATCATAAAACTTTTGGAAGAAATTAAAAAAGATGGAGTTTTAAGCGGAGTTACATTTACAGGAGGAGAACCTTTTTTGCAAGCACATGCTTTTTATGAGCTTGGAAAAATGATCAAAAGTGAAACGACCTTAAATATTGTAGCATATACAGGGTATACCTATGAAGAACTTATAAATAAAAAAGAAGAAGATATTGAAGGGTTATTAAGTGTAGTTGACTATTTAATTGATGGTAAATTCATAATTAAAAAGAGAGATTTAACATTGAGTTTTAGAGGTAGCGGTAATCAAAGAATTATAGATATGAATAAAACAAGAAAAAATGGAAAACTAACACTTGCAAATGAATATATGATATGATATACTAACTCTTGTTCGAGCGAAATTCAAGCTATTTGGCTTTAGATAACTAATAAAAAGGAGGTGCGGCAAATGTCAAGAAAATGCGAAATTTGCGGTAAAGGACAGGTTTCTGGAAACAATGTATCACATTCTAATAGACACACTAGAAGAAAATGGAATGCAAATATCCAGACTGTAAGAATTGAAGAAGATGGCAGAGTTAGAAAGGCTAATGTATGTACAAGATGCATTAGATCAAATAAAGTTAACCGCGCCAACTAATTTGGAAATAATTCTGTGCCTATTGGCACAGAATTTATTTTTATATTCAAGGAGGAGTTTATGCCGGATACTTACAAAGAAAGAACTAATTTAGGCAAAATAATAATACCTGAAAATGTCATTGCGGAAATTGTAGCCTCAGAGGTTAATAATTTTAAAGGTAAAGTACTTTTGACAAATAGTAAAGGTAAGAGACCGAGTTTTGTTTCTCGTACTATAGGTAATACAGACATTAGTAATATTGAAGTGACTTTTGAAAATAATATTGTTGATATAAAACTTTATGTAATGATTAGGTTTGGAATAAGCATAAGTAAGACGGTTGATCAATTAATTGATAATATAAAAAGGAAAATCGAATCGTCGATAGGGGTAGTTCCTAAAAGTGTTTCTATAGTAGTTACTGGAACGATTTCAAAACATGTTGTTAAACGAAATATTGAGGTGAGAAAAAAATATGACGTCAATGAATGATAACGTGTCAACTATCAAGGGAATTGGTCCAAAAAAGACAGAGCTTTTAAAAAAAATGGGGATTACAAAAATATCTGATTTGATATATTATTTTCCAAGAACTTATCAAGACAAAAGAAAGATTACTGGTATTAAAGACCTTACTGTTGGCGAAACTTGTCAAATTAAAGGTAGGGTGATTTTTGTTGCAAGTGACAAATTTAATAGAACAAAGAAACAAAATCTTCGTTTATTGGTAGAAGACTCTACTGGTAAAGTTGAAATTGTTTTTTTTAATGCTCAATTTTTGGTTAAGCAAATCAAAAGAGGTGATGAACTTTTAATTTATGGCAAGGTGACTTCATCTAATGGAAAAACACAATTTCTACATCCTGAAATAGAGAAAATAGATGGTGATACTAGTGAATTAGGTATTGTGCCAGTTTACCCCATAACAAAAGGGATATCTCAAAATGAAATACGTAAATTAATAAGACGAATATTAGGAGAACACATAGAGTTTGAAGATTATATACCCAAAAAAATCATCGAAAAAAATAAATTGTGTCCAATTGATTTTGCTATAAATAATATACATAAACCTGAAACGGTTGAGCATTTAAAGATTGCCAAGTACCGACTAATTTTTGAAGAATTATTCATAATGCAGCTTGGCCTCCTTATGATGAAGAGAGGTGAAGTTAAAGGGGTACTATTTAACGGAGATACAAAAGAATATACAGATAAACTTCCTTTTGAACTTACTGATGATCAAAAGAAGGTTTTGCTTGAAATAAAAAAGGATACTTCTAGTGGTAAATCTATGAATAGACTTTTGCAAGGAGATGTTGGATCGGGTAAAACAGCTGTAGCTGAAGCAGCATTATATCTGACGGTTATATCTGGATACCAGGGGGCATTTATGGCACCTACCGACTTACTTGCAAGGCAACACTATGCTGGATTAAAAACTATGTTTGATCAATTTGGAATAAATGTTGGGCTTCTATCTGGTAGTATGAAAGCAAAAGAAAAAAGAGAAGTTTTAAACAAACTTAAAAATGGCGATATAAATATTATTGTTGGTACAAATGCTATCATTCAAGAAAAAGTCGACTTTAATAAACTTGGACTTGTGATTACAGATGAGCAACATAGATTTGGTGTTAATCAAAGACTAAAACTCTATGAAAAGGGAGATAATCCACATGTGTTAATAATGACAGCAACTCCAATTCCGAGAACTTTGGCAATAATTTTATATGGTGACCTAGATATTTCGATTATAAAGAGTTTGCCAAAGGGACGAAAAAAAATTATTACAGAAAAATATAGTGATAAAAAAAGGAACTATGTATATAATAAAGTATTAGGAGAAATAAAAAGCGGAAAACAATGTTATGTTGTTGCACCTCTAATAGAAGAATCTGAAAATATTTCAGCAAAATCTGCAACTAATATTTATGAAGAATTGCAATCAAAATTTATAAATGAAAATGTTTCAATTGAATTAATTCATGGTGATATTAAGCAAGATAAACGAGATGAAATAATGGCAAAGTTTAAAAGCGGAGAAATCCATATTTTGGTTTCAACAGTTGTTATAGAAGTGGGGATAAATGTTCCAAATGCAACTGTAATGGTTATTGAAAACTCTGAAAGATTTGGTCTTGCTCAAATGCATCAGCTAAGAGGTCGTGTTGGACGTGGGAGTCTACAGTCTTATTGTTACTTGATATGTAATAGTGAAAGTGATGTTGCTCAGGCAAGAGCAAAGATAATGACAGAATCAACGGATGGTTTTTATATATCAGAACAAGATTTAAAGTTGCGTGGTCCAGGAGAAATGTTTGGTGTTAGACAACATGGCATTCCGGATATGAGACTTGCTGATTTAATTAGACATACCGACATTTTACAAAAGGTTAGAGATGAAATTAAAAGTGAATATAATGAAGTTAATGACAATTTAAAAGCGAGAGTGATTTCGATTTTTGGGGAGAAAATTAACATTAATATATAAAATTATGTAAGGAGTAAAAATGAGAATAATAGCAGGAGATTTTAAAGGGAGAAAGCTTGAGAGCCCCTTAGATAAAAAAGTCAGACCAACTACAGACAAAGTTAAAGAGGCCATGTTTTCTATACTGATGAATGATACTTATGACAGAGTATTTTGTGATCTGTTTGCTGGTACAGGGAACCTTGGGCTTGAGGCGCTATCAAGAGGTGCCAAGTTCTGTTATTTTGGTGACAGTGCAAATGAAAGTATTAGAATAATAAAAAGTAATGTTACTTATTGCAAAGCCAATGATCTTGCAAAAATAATACATGGTGATTACACAAGGATTCTTGGAAATATAGGCGAAAAGGTTGACATATTTTTAGTGGATCCACCATATAATAAGGGGTTAATTTCTCTTGTTTTGGAAAAAATTGAAGAGTTGGATTTGCTTGCTGAAGATGGCAAGATCGTTGTTGAACATCCAAAAGAAGATGTTTTACCTGATGAAATTGGAAAGTTCAAAAAAACAAAAGAGAAAAAATATGGTAGAGTTGTACTTTCAATCTATATGTGATAATATTAAGATAATTTAATTTATGGAGGAAAAATATGAATAAAGCTTTATATGCAGGTTCGTTTGACCCTTTAACTTGTGGTCATTATAATATGATTAAACGAGCTGCAAAACTATGTGATGAATTAGTTGTAGGAGTAATTGAAAATCCACAGAAGATACCATATTTTTCTGCTAGCGACAGAGTGGATATGATCAAAGAAGCAGTAAAAAAAATCCCTAATGTTAAAGTTGATGCTTTCTCTGGCTTGCTTGCGGATTATGTGAATAAAGGCGGATTTAATATGGTTGTAAGAGGGCTTAGAGGAAACACTGATTTTGATTACGAAATACAAATGGCACATATGAACGCAAGACTTTATGAAGAAAAGGTTGAGACTATTTTCCTTATGACAGATCCAAGCTACTCTTTTATCAGCTCTAGTATGGCAAAAGAGGTTTTTAGTTTGGGTGGAGATATTGAAGGTTTGGTTCCAAACAATGTATTAAAGGCAATGGAGGAAAAATAAATGAAAATAATGGAGTTATTAGGAGAAATTGAAGAAATAATTGATACTGCATCTGGAGTGCCCCTAACTGGAAAGGTAATGATTGAGTCTAATGAAATTCTTGAAATTGTGAAAGAAATAAGAGATTCTCTACCGGATGAAATTCATCAAGCACAGTGGATACAGTCTGAAAAAGATAGAATCTTATCAGAAGCCAAAAATGAGTATGAAGTTGTTGTTGCAGATGCAAAAAGACATGCAGAGAGTTTAGTTGAAAAAGATGAAATTCTGACAAAGACTAGAAGAAGAGCTGAGGAGTTAATGCAACTTACAGAAGCAAACATCAAACAATTAAAAATGAGCACTTATGATTATGTTGATGGGATTTTATATAACTTCCAAGAAAAAATGGATAAATTAAATAACCTTTATTTCAACGATATGTTTAATAATCTTGAGAATACTTTTGCTGAAGTTAACCATGTTCTGGCTACTAACAGAGATGAAATTAAAGACATGGCATATAATACTCAAATAGGGACTGATCTTAAAAACAATTATACAAAACAATTGGATCGAGAAGAGGGTTAACCTGTGAAAGTTCTAGGTATTATTGCCGAATATAATCCTATACATAATGGCCATATTTATCATATTAAAGAATCTAAAAAGGTGAGTATGGCTGATTTTGTTGTAGTTGTAATGAGTGGAGATTTTACTCAAAGAGGCGAGGCTGCGATTTTCGATAAGTGGACTAGAGCTAAAATGGCGATTAATGCTGGAGCTGATCTGGTTTTGGAAATGCCTTTCACCTATGCATGCAATAGTGCAGAATACTTTGCTAAAGGTGGGATTGGAATTCTAAATGGATTGGGTGCAATAGAGAGTGTTAGCTTTGGAAGTGAATCTGGAAAAATTGATGATTTAATGAAAGCGGCTGATTTTTTTTGTTATGAAACAGATGAATACAGAGAAAATCTAAAAAAACACTTAGACCAAGGGTATAGTTTCCCAAAAGCTAGATCCCTTGCAGCAAAGCAGTTTTCACATATATTAGATAGTCCTAACAATATTTTAGCAATAGAATATTTAAAGGAACTAAAGAGATTAAATAGCAATATTAAGCCTATAACAATAAAACGTGTTGGTGGTGGATATAATTCAGAGCAACTTCATAGTGAATTTTCAAGTGCAACAGCAATTAGGAAAAGTATTATAAATGGAGAGTATGAAGAGATAACTGACTATATACCTAATGATGTTTATGATTATCTAATTGAACGTGGCAAAATAGCTAGTAGTGATAATATAAATCATTTCAATATTATCAAGAGTAAACTTTTGCTCGATATTCATAACAAAGATATTTTAAAAAACGTCTTTGGTGGTGGAGAAGGTATTGAAAATATAATATACAAAAATATAAGGAATATTCAAACTTTAGAAGAGTTAGTTTATACCCTTAAGTCCAAGAGGTATACCCAAACAAGGATAAATAGGTTTATTATTCATTCTTTGGTAGGGTTTTATAAAGACAATCCTATGAAACTATATACTAGGGTATTGGCTTTAAATAGTAATGGTGGAAAAATATTAAAAACAATTAAAAAAAATGATAATATTGATTTGAATATAGTAGATAATGTTGATAAATACAATGAAGAAATGCTGCGATACGATATAAAAGCGAGTGACTTCTATAATATAAGTTTTGGATATGATTGTTACAAAAATTGTGATTATGTAAAAAAACCTTTTATTGATAAAAGTTATTGATTTTACAGTGTTTTTGGTGTATAATATGTTAGGTGTTTTGTGCACTATATTTATATTTGTTAAACAAAGAATAATTTAAAATATGGAGGAGAATATAATGAAAATCTTAGTAATTAACTGTGGTAGTTCTTCATTAAAATATCAGGTTCTTGATATGAATGGTGAAATTCTATTGGCTAAAGGTCTAGTTGAAAGAATTGGAATGGAAGGATCTATAATCACTCATGAAAAAGTTGGTTTAGATGGTAAAATTAAAAATGAAACACCAATGGAAAGCCATAAAGAGGCAATCGCTCTTGTATTAGAAGCTGTTGCACATCCTGAACATGGTGTTGTAGCTGATATGAGCGAAATTAGTGCTGTTGGTCACAGAGTTGTACATGCTGGAGAAAAATTCTCATCATCAGTTCTTATTACAGAAGATGTAATAAAAGCTCTTGAAGAATGTATTGAATTAGCACCTTTACATAACCCACCAAACTTACTTGGTATTGCTGCTTGTCAGGAATTAATGCCAAATACACCAATGGTAGGAGTATTTGATACTGCTTTTCATCAGACTATGCCTCCTGAATCATATATCTATGCGTTACCTTATGAATACTATGAAAAACATGGTATCAGAAGATATGGTTTCCATGGAACTTCACACAAATATGTAGCTCAGAGATGTGCAGATATTATGAACGTAAACCTAGATGACCTTAAAATCATTACTTGTCACTTAGGAAATGGTGCATCTGTATCAGCAATTAAGAGAGGTGTTTGTATTGATACTTCAATGGGATTCACTCCACTTGAAGGACTTGTAATGGGTACTCGTTCAGGTGATATTGACCCTGCGATCGTTACTTACATTAGACAAAAAGAAAATCTAGAACAGGGTGTTGCTAATGAAATTTTAAACAAAAAATCAGGAGTTCTTGGTATTTCTGGAGTTTCTTCAGACTTTAGAGACCTTGAAGCAGCAGCTGAAGAAGGTAATGCAAGAGCGCAGCTTGCAATCAAAGTATTTGCACATAAAGTTAGATTCTACATCGGTGCTTATATTGCTGAAATGAATGGTGTTGATGCTATCGTATTTACAGCAGGAGTTGGAGAAAACGATATTGCAATGAGAGATATCATTTGTAACGATCTTGGTAACCTTGGAATTAAGCTTGACTTAGTTAAGAATAAGACTAGAGGTAAGGAAACAATTATTTCAAGAGATGACTCAAGAGTTAAGATTATTCTTATCCCAACAGATGAAGAATTAATGATTGCTAGAGATACAAAAGAAATCGTTAAATCAGCAAAATAATTCTTGACAACTACGAGTAATTTGGTATATACTCTAGTAGTTGCGAAAATAATTAAATTTTTATATACACAAATTTATTTTAAGGAGGTGTAGAAATGGCAGTACCTAAGAGGAAAACATCAAAAGCTAAAAGAGACAGCAGAAGAGCTCCAAACATGAAAATGTCAGCACCAGGACTTTCAACTTGTCCTCAGTGTCATGAGCCTAAGCTTCCACATAGAGTTTGTCCAAACTGTAACTACTATGATGGTAAGGACATTATGGCTGAATAGTAAAATAGCTAAAATTAATGCGTATCAATTGATACGCATTTTTTATTTGTAGAATTAAATGTATGCAAGGACTCTATTGTTTTAGGTTATAGGATTTGGTGACTATTTGTTAATATTATAGTCACGATTCTGTCACGCCCTTGTTTTATAATAAATACTGTAGTTAGGAAAAGAAACAAGAAAGAAAGCATTTTCCGAACACAGGATTTGTCAAAATCCCTAAATAAATGAAAACCTCTCTAAATAACGACTCATAGAAAAAGACAACATAAGTTGTCTTTTTCTACGTTGTAAATACAATTGCATGCCAAACTTTAAAGTTTGTTATATATAAAAAAACACCTGTAATATTCCGTCTTATCTGATTGGACAATATTACAGGTGTTTTGTATTTTATTTATTAATTAAAACTTCGGCAATTTGTATTGTGTTTGTTGCTGCGCCTTTTCTAATATTATCAGCAACGCACCATAAATTGATTCCGTTATCTACTGAGAAATCTCTACGAATACGACCAACATATACGTCATCTGTTCCAGCAGCACTTCTAGCTAATGGGTATACTGCGTTTTCTGGATCGTCTTGTATTACGATGCCAGGAGCTTTACCTAAGTATTCTTTTAGTTCATCAAGATCGAATTCGTTTTCAAATTCAATATTGATAGATTCACTATGTGAGTCAAATACAGGAACTCTAACTGTTGTTGCCGTTACTTTTATTGTATCATCACCAAGAATTTTGTGTGTTTCATTTATCATTTTCATTTCTTCTTTAGTGTAACCGTTATCTAGGAATACATCAATTTGAGGAATACAGTTTCCTGCAATTGGATGAGCATATGCGTTAGTTGTGTCGTTACCTGCTATACCATTTCTCAAATCTTCAATACCTTTAACACCAGATCCTGAGACAGCCTGATATGTTGAATAAATAACACGTTTAATTTTGTACTTGTCGTGTAAAGGTTTAAGTACTACCATTGCTTGGATTGTAGAACAGTTTGGATTTGCAATGATTCCGTGGTTCCATAATACATCTTCAGGATTTACTTCAGGAACAACAAGAGGTACTTCGTTATCCATTCTCCACTGACTACTATTATCTACTACTGTTACACCTTTAGATGCTGCGATAGGAGCAAATTTTTCACTTACACTACCACCAGCAGAGAATAAGGCTATATCGATGTCTTTATCAAAAGACGTTTCAGTTAATTCTTCTATAATATAGTCTTTACCCTTGAAGGTGATGGTTTGCCCAGCTGATTTCTTTGAAGCCATCATGTAGATGTTTTCAAACGGGAAGTTTCTGTCTTCAAGCACCTTCAAAAATGTTGATCCTACAACTCCAGTTGCGCCAACAAGTGCTATGTTAGGTTTTTTGTTCATAATAATTTCCTCCTACTGATTTGTAATTTATAATTACTCTCAATTATAACATTTTATTCATTATTATACAATACGGAAATTGTATAATAATGTCAAAATAGTAATGCAATCAAAGGCTTTATATGATATAATATGTAAGGTTATGAAATAAAAAAAGAACTTTTTATTATATTTAAAATAATATTTATAAAATTAGAAAGGTAGGCTTTATGGCAAGTAAACAAAAAAAACCTGGTCGACCACCAGGTTCAAAAAATAAAACTACAAAAAAAAATAAAGCTTCAAATAAAAATAAAAAGGCAAGCAGTAAAAAAATTAAGGATACAAAAGAAAATGAAAACTCTAGATTAAAAGAGGAAATTGCGGCGATTATTTTACTAACTCTAGGAGTATTTTTTGCGATTGCCATGCATACTACATTAGCTGGTGCAGTTGGTTTAGGAATTAGCAACGGTTTAAAAGGCATGTTTGGACTTGGTGGATATGTGCTTCCATATTTTTTGATTACGTATAGTTTTTTGATGTTTTTTAAAAAATCACGACCTTTTAAGATTAAAACCGTTGTATTGATTATATTAATATTCTTGATGATTGACTTGATCAATGCTGGAAGGTTTATAAACGATATGCATTTTGGTATTATGGGGATTGGAAGTGTTTTTCGAGGTGGAGTGCTGCTAAATAATGGCGGTGTTTTTGGTATGTATGCAGGTCTTGGTGTAGTCAAACTTATAGGTGAAACGGGCTTATATTTGGTTTCCACTGTTATCATTATAATTAGTTTGCTATTGATTATAAATACACCTATTTCAAAAGCTTATGATGATGCTAAACTTAGAAAAGAAATGAGACGTGAAAGACGTAGTCAAAAGGAAGAAGCTAAAAAGGTTATGAATGACGAATATCAGCAATCTATGTTTGATAATGACTTTGATAGCAATAGAAATTATATTAACTCCAATGATTTTTCGTCAAATTTTGTACCAACTGAGAAAAAAAGAAAACAAAAATCTATATTGAATTTAATGAAGGAAGATCCTAACTATGGGCTTCCAAAGGTGGATAATTTCAAATTTATGGAAGATAAATTTGAAGAAGAAAAAATTAAAGTTAACAATGTGATTGAAGACATACCTGTTTCTCCAGTTGTAGAAACAAGTATTGATCCACCATTTGTCCCAAATATCAAAAAAATATCTGATGAACCAGTGCCAGTAAAGAAAGCTGATGTTGCAAAGGTTAAGGAAGAGTTAGAGAGAGAAATTACAGTTCAAAATATTAATCAAAATTCTAACTACAATATGCCACCTTTGAGTCTATTAAAGATGCCAAAGAAAAGTAGAAGAACTGGTGTGACAAATGAAGAGTTAATTGAAAGTGCAAAGAAACTTGAAGAAACATTAAAGAGCTTTAATGTGAGTGCTAAAGTAGTAAATGTTACTAAAGGATCATCGGTTACGAGATATGAAATACAACCGAATGTAGGGGTAAAGGTTAGCAGTATTGTTAGACTAGCTGATGACATTGCGCTTAATTTAAGGGCTAGAAGCATTAGAATGGAAGCTCCTATACCTGGCAAAGCTGCAGTAGGTATTGAAGTTGAAAATGAAAATAGAGAAATGGTTTCTATTGGTGAACTTGTCGATTCGCCTGAATTTACATCTCATGAGTCTAAACTTGTATTTACTGTGGGCAGAGATATTGGTGGTAAAGCCATTGTTGCAGATTTAGGTAAAATGCCACATCTTTTAATTGCAGGAGCAACGGGATCTGGTAAAAGTGTGTGCATTAATTCTATTATTACTAGTATTTTATATAAGGCTTCTCCAGAGGAAGTTAAAATGGTATTAATAGATCCTAAGATGGTTGAACTTGGTAATTATAATGGAATACCTCATTTATTAATTCCAGTTGTAACAGATGCTACAAAAGCTGCTGCCGCATTAAACTGGGCTGTTGCAGAGATGACTAACAGATACAAAAAATTTGCAAAAGAAGGCGTAAGAGATATAAAAGGGTATAACAAATTAATGATTAAAAATAAGCAAGATGACGAAGTTTTACCTAAAATTGTAGTTATTATTGATGAGTTAGCTGATCTTATGATGGTTGCAAGTAATCAGGTAGAGGATTCAATTTGTCGACTTGCACAATTAGCACGAGCTGCTGGAATGCATTTGATTGTTGCTACTCAAAGACCATCTGTTGATGTAATAACAGGATTAATTAAAGCAAATATACCTTCACGAATTGCATTTATGGTATCATCTCAAATAGATTCAAGAACTATAATTGATATGCCAGGAGCTGAGAAACTTGTAGGTAATGGGGACATGCTATTTAAACCACAAGATTTAAACAAGCCACTTAGGGTACAAGGTCCATATATTTCGGATTCAGAAGTTCATAATGTTATAGATTTTGTTAAATCACAAGCTGGTGATGATGTTAATTATAGCGAAGAAGTAATAGATCAAATAGAAAATGAAAAAAAGGTATCATCTTCAGATGATGACGATGAACTTTTAAATGATGCAATAGAACTTGTTGTTCAAGCAGGACAAGCATCAGTATCAATGCTACAAAGAAGGTTTAGAATTGGATATAATAGGGCAGCAAGAATTGTTGATATAATGGAATCAAGAGGAATAGTTGGCCCACAAGATGGCTCTAGAGCTAGAGCAGTACTTAAATCTATAGACGATTTGAACAATGAAACGGA
This sequence comes from Anaerovoracaceae bacterium, assembly GCA_036637375.1. Classification (GTDB taxonomy): domain Bacteria; phylum Bacillota; class Clostridia; order Peptostreptococcales; family Anaerovoracaceae; genus JAVWMQ01. Next base: position 20,006 of record JAVWMQ010000005.1, on the reverse strand, counting down.
GGAATAATGAATATATTTATTGAGACACTTGGCTGCCCAAAGAATTTTAATGATTCTGAAATTGCGGCAGGAATTTTAGAGGAAAATAATTTTACAATAACAAATAATCTTGATGATGCTCAAGTGATAATGGTTAACACTTGTGGTTTTATTAATGATGCAAAAACGGAGTCAATTGAAAAAATCTTTGATATGGCTGAATTTAGTGATAAATTATTAATTGTAAGCGGCTGTTTAAGCCAAAGATATTCTGATGAATTATATGACGAAATGCCAGAGGTTGATATATTTATTGGTGTTAATGATTATGAAAAACTACCTGATATTATTAGTAATCACCAAAAGGGGATGCGAGATAAATATGTTAGTGAATATGAAAAAGACAATGAGACTTTAACAAGAAAAATACTTGATAAATCTCATACGTCTACAATCAAAATTTCAGAAGGTTGCAACAATAAATGTGCATATTGTGTAATTCCTAGCATTAGAGGACCATATAGATCAAGAAAAATGGAGAATATCATCAATGAGGCTAAAGTTTTAGCAAGCAAAGGGACTAAAGAATTAATTTTAATTGCCCAAGATGTTACTACTTATGGTATTGATCTTTATGATGGATATGTTTTGCCTGAACTTTTAAGAAAGCTTTGTATGGTTGATGGTATTGAATGGATTAGGTTAATGTATTGCTATGAAGATAGAATTACAGATGAGTTAATTGAAGTAATGGCGTCTGAAGACAAAATTTGTAATTACATAGACATTCCAATACAACACGCTAGTGACAACGTTTTGAGAGAAATGAATAGAAGATCTACAAGATCATCCATAGACAATACTATAGCTAGGCTTAGAACAGCAATGCCTGATATTCGTATTAGAACAACTTTAATAGTTGGTTTTCCAGGTGAAACTGAAGAAGATTTTGATCAACTTTATGATTTTGTGTGCGATAGTAAATTTGACAGACTTGGTGTGTTTGCTTATTCAAAAGAAGAGGGCACAGAGGCTGGGGATCGAGAAGATCAAATTGATGATGACATTAAAGAGTCTAGAAAAGATACAATTATGCGTAGGCAAATAGATATCTCTCTTGAAGGTAACAAAAGTTTGGTTGGACAAGTTTTGGATGTAATAATAGATGAAATTCAAGAAGATGGAACATGCGTTGGAAGAACACAGTACGATGCTCCTGAAATTGATAATTCAGTTATAATAAAACCAATAAGAGAAAATTATATTGGTGACATAATTAAAGTTGAGATAGTTGATGCATTTGACTATGACTTAGTAGGAGTGGAGGTTTAATATGAATTTACCTAATAAATTAACAACTGGAAGAATGTGTGCAATCCCATTTTTTATAGTGGCATATCTATCAGGGTATAACTATATTGCAACTGTGATTTTTATATTAGCAGCAGCAACAGATGCTCTTGATGGTCATATTGCTAGAAGCAGGGGACTTGTTACAAACTTTGGAAAAATTATGGATCCGTTAGCTGACAAAATATTAGTTATCTCAGCTTTTGTATGTATGGTTCAAACAGGTGTTGTTCCAGCTGTTGTGGTAATCATTGTCCTTACAAGAGAATTTGCTATAACTGGTTTAAGAACTGTAGCGGCAGCTGATGGAACAGTTATTGCCGCAGGTATGACCGGTAAAATCAAGACAGTTACTCAAATGATTGCTGTTCCACTATTACTAATTGAAAACTGGCCATTTGAATATATAGGAATACCTGCTGACCAGATCTTCCTATGGGTATCTGTAGTTATGACTATAATTTCAGGTGTTGAATATATCGTAAAAAACAAAGATGTATTTTTATCAAAAGGCATTTAACTATAATTATATTACGTTAACAAGAAAGGCGAATGAATGAGGACTGCAATATTAAGTGTAGGTACAGAGATACTATTTGGACAAATTACAAATACGAACACTGTATTTTTATCACAGGAATTAAATGCGATGGGAATTGATGTTGTATATCACTATACGGTTGGAGATAATGAGTCAAGACTTCATGATTTAATCAAACTTGCATTTACGGATTGTGACTTAGTTATTACAACTGGTGGGCTTGGGCCAACTCAAGATGATTTGACAAAAGAGACAATAGCAAAAGTTATGGGCGATAAGCTTGTTTTACATGAACCTTCCCTAGAATCTATCAAAGAAGCTTTTAATAGAATGGGAAAAGAGATGACAGAAAATAATATCAAGCAAGCATATATGCCTTCAAAATCCACAATATTTGATAACGACAGAGGTACAGCGCCTGGGTTTGCTCTTGAAATCCATGGGAAAACTGCAATATGTCTTCCTGGACCGCCAAGAGAAATGAAAAATATGTTTGAAAAAAAAGTAAGACCATATCTTGAGGCAAAATCTGATTCTGTAATTTTTTATAAAATAATTAGGACTTATGGAATTGGAGAATCAAGCCTAGAAACAGAGCTATTAGATTTAATTAATAATCAAACGGATCCAACAATTGCAACTTATGCAAAAGAAGGTGAATCTTACTTGAGAGTAGCATCTAAGCGTAAAACTAAAGAAGAGGCATCAAAGGCAGTAGATGAAATGATTAAACAAATAGATATGCGGATTCCGGGGCATATTTATAGCACTAATGGTGATGATTTAGATAAGGTGGTTTGTGAAAAACTAATTGATAGAAATATTTCTGTAGCTTGTGCAGAATCACTTACTGGCGGATTACTTTCTGGTCAATTTATTAATCATGGAGGTATATCTAAATGTTTTGATAGGAGTTATGTTACATATAGTAACCAAGCTAAAGTAGAAGAACTTAATGTTTCTCCAAAGACTTTAGAAAGATTTGGGGCAGTTAGCGAAGAAACTGCTCGTGAAATGGTTCTTGGTCTTTATGAAAAAACTAAATGTGATATTTGTATTTCTACAACAGGAATTGCAGGTCCAGATGGTGGCAGTGAGGATAAACCAGTAGGATTAGTTTATATATGTGCTAAGTTTGGCGATAAAATCGTATGTGAAGAATTAAAACTAAGGAACTCTGGAAGAGCAGGAATTAGAAATAGAACTATACTTGCAGTGATGAACTTGGTGAATAATTTAATTGAGGTGGATCAATGAGAAGCGATAGACACAAAAATAAAAACTCAAAACTAACGCAAAAGCGTACAGAAAGAAAAACTGTATCAGAGGACAAAATAGATTATATAGATAAGGATAAATCTATAGAAAAAGAAGAAGTCTTATTTGATAGAAGCGCATATGGTGATTTTGATGAAAAAGAGCTGATTAAAGCTGAAAAAAAGTTTCAACGTGAGTTAAAGAAAAAAAACAAAAGCAGGGGTAAAAAATATTCTAAAAATATTTCTGACAAAAAGAGCAAAAAGACGTGGCTGAAAGTTTTAATTGTGTTGGTGCTTTTAGTTGCAGTTTGTGCTGGAGGATTTTTCTTTTATTTACATACCAAAATAAATAAAATGGATTTAATAGATACAACGCCTGCTGAATTTGATGTTGATCCGAAGGTAGAAAAAGAACTTAGTGATTACAGAAATGTAGCTATTTTGGGGATTGATGCGAGAAAGGGCGAAGGATTCAAAGGATCAAGAAGCGATGCTATAATTATTGCAAGCATTAATAAGAGAACAAATGAAGTGAATTTGATTTCTATTTTACGAGATTCTCATCTTTATATGGATAATGGGTATGGACAGATGGTATTAGATAAAGTAACACATGCTCATGCATTTGGTGGTGCTGTAAACACTTGTTCAACATTAAACAGGAGTCTAGATTTAAATATTAGTGAATTTATTGTTATGGACTGGAACTCTGTCGCAGATGTTGTAGATATTTTTGGTGGACTTACAATTAATGTTAAGAGCAACGAAATTAGAGACCTTAATAAATGGGGACCAGAAACAGCTCTCAATACTAATAGACAGTGGCACATGGTTACTCAAACAGGTGAGCAAAAGCTAGATGGAGCTCAGGTTGCAACCTATTGTAGAATTAGAAAGACTTCTGGTGGAGATACTGGACGTACGACTAGAATGAAAAAAGTTACCAAAGCACTATTAAAAGAAGCCTTAGCAAACCCAATGAAAATCGATTCTGTTTTAGATAAAGTATTACCTGAGATTCAGACAAATATGGGTACAGGTGCCTTTACAACACTGCTGCCTAAAATTGCAACATTTAACATTCAAAAGAGCATTGGATGGCCATATGAATATTATGGTGGAATAATTAATGGTAAGTGGTTAGCTGTGCCAAGAACACTTGAAAGTAATGTAAAAAAATTGCATAAACAAGCTTTTGGACAAGATAATTATGTACTTAGCCAACAAGCAGGAGAAATTGCTCAAATAATTATAAATCAAACTGGAGTTCAATAAGAATAATAAGACGTGCTTAAAGTTTAAGCATGTCTTATTAATTATTTGAAATAATAAAAGATTGTGGTATTGACTTCTTATGGAAAATGTAATATTATATAAAAGAACAAACGTTCTCATAGGATATGGAGGAAATTATGAGTATTAGCAAAAATGATAAAGATAAAGCGTTAGAAGCAGCTCTTGCGCAAATACATAAACAATTTGGACAAGGGTCAATAATGAAACTTGGGGATGAAGATATGAAGATGAATATTGAAGCTATTTCGACTGGCTCAATTAGTCTTGATATTGCTAGTGGAATTGGAGGAATACCAAGAGGTCGTATTATTGAAGTTTACGGTCCGGAGTCTTCTGGTAAAACTACATTAACATTACATATGATCGCAGAAGCCCAAAGAGCTGGAGGTAAGGCGGCATTTATTGATGCAGAACATGCCCTTGATCCAGAGTACGCAAGGAATTTAGGTGTTGATGTTGATGAACTACTGGTATCTCAGCCTGACACTGGCGAACAAGGTCTTGAAATTTGTGAGATGTTGGTTCGTAGTGGTGCTCTTGATATTGTTGTTGTGGATTCAGTTGCAGCATTAGTACCTAAAAGTGAAATTCAAGGTGAAATGGGCGATAGCCACGTTGGATTACAGGCTAGACTTATGTCACAAGCATTAAGAAAGTTAACAGGGGCAATTAACAAATCTAAAACTTCAGTAGTTTTTATAAACCAACTTAGAGAAAAAGTTGGAGTAATGTTTGGCAGCCCAGAAGTAACAACTGGAGGAAGAGCTCTTAAATTTTATTCCACAATGAGATTTGATGTTAGACGTGTTGAAACGATTAAATCTGGGGATCAAATGCTTGGAAATAGAACAAGAGTCAAAATCGTAAAAAATAAAGTGGCTCCACCATTTAAAATGGCTGAATTTGATATTATGTATGGAGAAGGAATATCAAAAGAAGGCGACATTATGGATTGTGCAGTAGCAGAAAAAATAATAGATAAGGCGGGTTCTTGGTATAGCTTTGAAGGAAATAGAATTGGTCAAGGTAGAGAAAATGTGAAAAACTATCTAAAAGAACATGTAGATATATTAGATAAAATCGAAGGACTATTACTTGACACCATAAAAAAAGATAAAGAAGATTCGAATAATGGAAGTAAATCTGAACAAAAAAATGAAGATAGCGATAGCGACTTTATTGTAGATGAAGATGGAGTAATTATTGAATAATTATTAATACAAAGAATAACACAGTATATGATACTGTGTTATTTTTATGTGATAAAAACTAAACTTTCTGATAATTTGTTGTGGGGTGACAATTGTTTTTTGTATAAAATCAAATTTTTATACAAAATAAATTCATAATTTTGCGTAAATGGTAGACAAACAACAAATTTTTATTTAAAATGTTGTTATTGTATTGAAGGTTATTGTAATTATCTCACTAAGGAGGAAAAATAATATGCAAGAAAAAAATATTAAAGAAGTAGTTGAAGGAATTTTGCTAAAGCACAAAGAAAATAATCTTTCTGTTATTGCAGTTCTTCAAGATGTTCAAGAAGAATTACGCTACTTACCCCGAGAAGCTTTTGAAATTATTTCAAAAGAGCTTGGAATAAGTATGGCTAAGCTTTATGGGGTTGCAACTTTTTATGAGAATTTTTCATTAACTCCAAAGGGCAAATATATAATTAAAATCTGTGATGGCACTGCATGTCACGTTAGAAAATCTATACCAATTATTGATGCCATCAAAAGAAGGTTGGACTTAGATGGAGATAATACAACAACAAAAGACATGCTATTTACAATTGAAACCGTTTCTTGCTTAGGAGCCTGTGGACTTGCACCAGTATTAACTGTAAATGATAAAGTATATCCTGCAATGACACCTGACAAAGCTGTTGAACTAGTTGATATGTTAACAGAAAAAGAATAGAAAGGAATAATTTGATGTATATTAAAAATAGAAATGAATTAGATGTTGCACGCAAACTTTTTGTAGAACAACTAAGTAGACAAACTAAAAAGATATATGTTTGCGGTGGAACAGGTTGTGTTGCTGGTGGTTCTTTAGATATTTATGATAGGCTAAAAGAACTTATAGTTGAAAGAGGATTATCCGTAGAAATAGAAATTGAAAAGGAAAAAGAAGGTACTCATATTGGATTGAAAAAAAGTGGTTGCCATGGGTTTTGTGAAATGGGGCCATTGCTTAGAATAGAACCATCTAAATTACTTTATTTAAAAGTTAAAGTTGAAGATTGCGAAGAAATTGTTTCAAGAACAATTGTAAATGATGAAATCATTGAAAGATTAATTTACAAAAAAGATGGCGAAAGTTTCCCAGTTCAAGAAGAAATACCTTTTTATAAAGGTCAGACTAGAAATGTTTTACAAGCATGTGGACAAATTGATGCAGATTCAATTGAGGAGTATATAGCGCATGATGGATACCTAGCACTAGAAAAATCTTTATTTGAATATGACGGAGATGAAATTGTAAAAATAATATCTGATGCTAAGCTAAGAGGCAGAGGCGGTGGTGGATTTCCGGCTGGGCGTAAATGGCAACAAGTAAGAAATCAAAAAGAAGAAGTTAGATATGTTGTGTGTAATGGAGATGAAGGAGACCCTGGTGCTTTTATGGATAGAAGTATTATGGAAGGAGATCCTCATAAAATGCTTGAAGGAATGATGATTGCTGGAATTGCAGCAAAAGCATCTATTGGGTATATTTATGTTAGAGCAGAATATCCGCTTGCAATAGCTCGTTTAGAAAAAGCAATTGCTGATGCTAAGAGAATTGGACTTCTTGGGGAAAATATACTTGGAACAGATTTTTGTTTTGATATTACAATTGCCAAGGGTGCAGGTGCATTTGTATGTGGAGAAGGAAGTGCTTTGACTACATCTATTGAGGGTGAAAGAGGTATGCCTAGAGTTAAACCACCAAGAACGGTAGAACAAGGTTTGTTTGGTAAACCAACACTATTAAATAATGTTGAAACATTTGCAAATGTACCGATGATTATTAAATATGGTGCAGATTGGTATACAAACATAGGAGTTGAAGAAAGCCCAGGAACAAAGGCTTTTGCCCTTACTGGTAATATAAACAATACTGGATTAATTGAAGTTCCTATGGGAACTACATTGAGAGAAGTAATTTTTGATATTGGTGGTGGTATTAAAGATGGAAAGAAATTTAAAGCTGTACAAATAGGAGGTCCTTCTGGTGGATGTTTAACGGAAAAACACTTGGACTTACCACTTGATTTTGATTCATTAAAACACGCTGGAGCTATGATAGGATCTGGTGGTATGGTTGTTATGGATGAAGACACTTGTATGGTAGAAGTTGCAAGGTTCTTTATGAACTTTACGCAAAATGAATCGTGTGGTAAATGCGTTCCATGTAGAGAAGGCACTCATATAATGTTAGAATTACTAGATGATATAATTAAAAATAGAGCTGATGTTAGCACTGTTGAAACTTTACTTGAGATAGCTGATACTATTAAAGAAACTGCTTTATGCGGACTTGGTAAAACTGCGCCAAACCCAGTAATCAGTACAATTACAGAGTTCAGAGATGAATATATGGCACATGTTGTAGACAAAGTTTGTCCAACTGGTCAGTGTATAGCATACAAATATATCGTTATTGATGAAGATAAGTGTGTTGGCTGTGGACTATGTAAAAAAGTTTGCCCAGTTAATGCTATTACTGGCGGATCATTTAAGCAACCACACGTTATTGAAAATGACAAATGTGTTAAATGTCAGGCATGTATTGGTGCTTGTAGACTTGGCGCAATTAACATCATATAGGAGGGTTATTTCATGGGAAAAATTGAGCAAAAATTTATTAAAATTAACGGAGAAATGACTCCATTCACTGATGAAAAAAATGTTCTTGAAGTGGCAAGAAATGCTGGGATTGATATACCTTCGCTATGTTATTATTCTGATCTTTCAATTTATGGAGCATGTAGAATGTGTATTGTTGAGGACGAAAAGGGAAATGTTATCACCTCATGTTCAACACCACCTAAAAATGGAATGGTTATAAAAACTAATACACCTAAGCTACTTAAACATAGAAGATTAATTCTAAAAATGCTACTTTCTAGCCATTGCAGAGAATGTACAACATGTCCTAAAAGTGGGGATTGTGTTCTTCAAACATTAGCTAAAAGGTTCGGAATCACTGAAGTGAGGTTTGACAAAACTGACAAAGCATTTAAAGATAAATATCCAATAGATGATTCAAGTAAGTCTATAATCAGAGATCCAAATAAATGTATTTCATGTGGCGATTGCGTTAGAATGTGTTCAGAAGTACAAAATGTAGGAGCTATTGATTTTGCCCACAGAGGGTTTAATGTAGAAGTTACACCTGCTTTTGGAGATAAAATTGCTGATACAAATTGTGTCAATTGTGGTCAGTGTGCTGCAATTTGTCCAACTGCTGCAATTGATATAAAGTCTGATATTGATATTACATGGGATGCAATATATGACGATACAAGGAGAGTTGTGGTACAAGTTGCCCCAGCTGTTAGAGTTGGACTAGGCGAAAGATTTGGATTCAAAGAAAATGAAAACTTTATGCCTATTATGGTTGCTGCGCTTAGAAAACTTGGTTTTGATGAGGTTTATGATACATCATTTAGTGCGGATTTAACAGTAATAGAAGAAAGCAAAGAATTCCTTAGAAAAATACAAAACAATGAAAAATTACCACTGTTTACAAGTTGTTGTCCAGCTTGGATTAAGTATGCAGAAAATAATCATCCAGATTTACTTCCGCAAATATCTAGCTGTAAATCACCAATGGAAATGTTTTCAGCAGTGATTAAAGAGGAACCGCTTGTTAACGCTGGACATATGAAAGATTTAAGAAAACCTATTGTTGTTGCTATCATGCCATGTACAGCAAAGAAATATGAAGCTGATAGAGATGAATTCAAAGTTAGCGGTGAAAGTATGACAGACATCGTTTTAACAACTCAAGAATTAGCATCAATGATTAAACAGGCAGGAATTGATTTAAATAAGCTTGAACCAGAAGCGCCAGACTTACATTATGGAATGTACTCTGGAGCAGGAGTTATATTTGGAGTTACTGGTGGTGTAACAGAAGCTGTAATCAGACGTTTAGTTGATGATAAGGGTACTGCATCATTTACAAATATTAGCTTTAGTGGTGTTAGAGGACTTGAAGGTGTAAAAGAACTTGAAATTCCATATGGAGATATTAATGTTAAAATTGCAATTGTAAGTGGTCTGAAAAATGCAGAAAACCTAATTAAAAAAATAAAAGCAAATGAAGTGCATTATGATTTTATTGAGGTGATGGCATGTCCAAATGGCTGCATAGCTGGAGGAGGGCAACCACGTTCAACAAGAGATATAGTTGCAAGAAGAGCCAAAGAACTATATACTAACGATAAGCTTAGCAGAATTAGACATTCGGAAGCAAATCCATTTGTTACTAGAGCTTACAGAGTTATAATTAAAGATGAAGCGCATAGGTTGCTTCATGTGAATTACAATAAATAGCCTTTATTCAAAAGAGTCAGTGTTACTGACTCTTTTGTTATATTTATGCCTACTTTCTTGAATAAAAGCTAGAGATATGATAAAATAATAATGAAATTTTATGTCCGAAAAAGGAGAATTATGAAAATAATTATTAGAGTTGGAAAGTGGCTTTTGAATATAATTTACTTTATCTTTAAGCTCAAAAGAACTAAAGATAAAGTGACAATAATTAGTAGACAAAGTGATAAAGAAACCATAGACATAAGCCTTTTGTCAAGGCAATTTAGTTCAATGACAAATTCCCCTGAAGTCTTAATATTAACAAAGACGATTGGAGTTGGTCTTAGAGGTAAATTAAGTTATTTATTTCATATAATTTTTGAGCAGATGCCTGCAATTGCAACTTCCAAAATAGTTCTGATTGATGGTTATTGTATTCCGATTAGCATATTAAATCATAAAGAAGAATTAATTGTAATTCAAATGTGGCATGCTATGGGAGCACTCAAAAAATTTGGATATAGTATTTTAGGGAATGATGAAGGATCTAGTGTTCAAATTGCAACATTAATGAATATGCATAAGGGGTATGATTATATATTTGCAAGCGGTGAAAACTGTGTGAAATATCTAAGTGAAGCATATAACGCAAAAGAAGATAAATTTGTGATAATGCCTCTACCAAGGTTAGATTTAGTAAAAGATGAAAACTTAATTAACGTAACATCTCAAAAAATAACACAAACATATAAATTTTCATCGTCAAAAAAGAATATCTTATATTCACCAACTTTTAGAAAAGATAATATCAACCTTGACTATGTTTTTGAATTGATTGAATGTATAGACTATGAAAAATACAACTTGTTTGTAGTCCCTCATCCATTAATGCCAAAAAATATAAAGATACAAAAAGCGACTATTGTTTATGATTTTTCATCTATAGAGATGCTTTCTGTATGTGATTATGTTATTACAGATTATTCGGCATTTGTATTTGAAGCCGCAGCAGCATGTAAACCAATCTTTCTTTATACTCCGGACATAGGCGAGTATAGTTTAAAAAGAGGGTTTTACATAGATATTAAAAAAGAAGAATTTTGCAAAATTAGTGATAACCCGTTTGAAATTAAAACTGCAATAGAACAAAATGAATATGATTTCAACAAAATAAAACTATTTGCATCAAAGTACATTAAAGAACAACAAAACAATACAGAGAAAATTATTAACTTTATTAATAAGAAAAGAGGATAATATGGTATACGGTGTCATTTTAGCTAGTGGTGTTGGAAAAAGAATGGGTGCAGATATCCCAAAGCAATATTTAGAAGTCTGTGGAAAACCAATAATCTTATATACAATTACTTCAATGCTTAAATGTAAAAGAATTGATTACATTTATATTGCTGTTTCAGCACCATATGTTGATTACATAAAAAAATTAACAAGAGAAAATTTTTCTGATTTTGATAATAAAAAATTCAAAATTGTTGTTGGCGGTAAGGAACGAATTGATACTATTAATAACGTAACAAATGCCATCTTAGATCAAAACACCATTACTGATGATGATGTAATAATATTTCATGATGCTGTTAGGCCTTTTGTATCTAAACAAATTTTGGAAGATAGTATAGATGGAGCAAGAGAGAAGGGAGCAACAGTTGCAGGAACAAAAGCTGTTGATACAATGCTATTTTCTATTGATGGAATAGAAGTAAACTCAATTCCAGATAGATCAACATTATTCCATGGTCAAGCTCCAGATTCTTTTAGATTAAATTATTTTTTGGAACTAAGAGATAATCTTACAGAAGAGCAAAAAAGTAAAATCACTGGTACGTCACAATTTTGTACATATAACAATAAACCAATATATTTGATTCAAGGTGACGATTTGAATTTCAAAATAACTACAGTTGCTGATTTGGAAAGAGCAGAAACTATTATAAATAATTCTGAAAGGGGATAAGAATGAAAGCATTAAATTTACATGGTATTTATAACTTGATTTATGAAGATGTTGAAGCACCAGTATTAAAAAATGGTGAGGTTTTAGTAAAAATTAAAGCTTGCGGAATATGTTCAAGCGATGTTGAAAGAGTTTTTGAAAATGGTACATATCATTTTCCAACAATACCAGGTCATGAATTTGCAGGAGAAATAGTGGAAGTTGCGGAAGGTGTTGATACTAGTTTAATAGGCAAAAGAACTAGCGTTTTTCCTTTATTACCGTGCTTTGAATGTGATTCATGTAAAAAAGAAGCATATGCAATGTGTGCAAATTATAAGTATTTTGGCTCTAGAAATGATGGCGGGTTTGCAGAATACCTTGCGGTGCCTGTATGGAACCTAGTTTTGTTTGATGACACAATACCATATGAAGTTGGCGCACTTTGTGAGCCTGCGGCAGTATCACTACATGCAGTAAATATGGGAAATATTAAACCTGGTGATAAGGTTGCAGTAATGGGTACTGGAACAATTGGAATTTTAATTGGAGTATTTGCAAAACTAAAGGGAGCTACTGTTTATATGTGCGGTAGACGAAAAGAAAGCCTTGATTTTGTAGAAACATTTGGACTTAATACTATTAATATTCATAATTTAAAAGAAGAAGTAGATAAGATAACTGATTCGATTAGAATGGATGTTTGCTTTGAGGCTGTTGGTAGCAACTCTTCTATGGAAAATGCAATAATGAGTACTAGAAGTGCAGGAACTGTTGTTGCTGTTGGCAACCCAAAAGAAGATTTTCATTTACAAAAGGATGTTTACTGGAAAATATTAAGATGGCAGCTTACTCTAAAGGGAACTTGGAATTCTTTCTATAATAAGGAAGAAAACGATTGGGAAGCTGTGACTGAATTAATGAAAGAAGGGGATTTTCCTTTTGAAAAATTAGTTTCTAAAACATATAGAATGGATGAATATAACGAGGCTTTTGAATATTTAAGAGATAAGAGTATTTCAAAATCAAAAGTTATGTTTGTGATGGAATAAGGAGGAAATAAATGAAGAAAGGTAAAATATCTGCATCAATGATGTGTGCAGGGCTCGATAAAACATTTTATTATCTTACAGAGTTTAAAGAAGCAAAACTAGAATTTTTGCATATAGATATTATGGATGGAAGTTTTGTTCCAAACTTTGCGCTTGGAACAGATTACGTTAGAAGTTTGAGAAGAATTTCAGATATCCCATTTGATTATCACTTTTTAGTAAATGATCCACTTGAAAAAATGAGTTGGTTTGATATTCGAGAAGGAGATCAGGCTGCTTTTCATTTTGAAAATAATAATAATATAAAAGAATGTTTAAACTACATAAAAAGATTAGGTGCTAGATCTTTGATTGCAATTAATCCAGGTACAGATTTCAAGGTGTTAGATCCATACCTTGATGACATTGATGGAGTTTTAGCAATGACTGTTCATCCTGGTTTTGCAGGGAAAAAATTAGTTCCTGAGACAATTGAAAAAGTAAAAAATATGAGAGAGTATTTTAATGAAATTGGCAGAGGTTATCTGGAAATTGAAGTTGATGGAAATATTACCATTGAAAATGCAAAAAAATTATATGATGTTGGTGCAAATATTTTTGTTGCTGGATCTTCTAGTCTATTTCGCAAAGGAGAAGAATCAACACTAGATATTATAGAGTCAAAACGAAAAGTAATTGGATGGTAGGTGTAAATGGCAATAGTAACTATAGAAGACTTAAAATTTAGCAGATCTATTTTTCATTGTGAGGGGAAAATTAAGGAATGCGACATAAGTGAAATAAAAAGATTTTATCTTAAAGATAAAACAAGTGGTGAAGAAGTAGATATACCTAATATTAAATATGACGGAACATCATATTATATGACTTTACACGTTTTGGCGGCAAAGGAAGAATACCCTATAACTTCAGGACAATGGTATTTATCCGCACAAAAAAACAATGGAGAAAACATTGAGGTAAAGGTAAGTGACAAGGTCTATGATAAGGTTCATCTTTCAAAATTTGATGGCGATAGAGTTGATGCGATATTTGATAAAAGTGCAAGTAATTATTTTCACTGCTATTCAAGAATCAATATTAAAACATTAGGATTTTATTTTTTAATAGATTATGTAATCCCTACACCAGAAACAAACATTTTAAAGATATGGCTTAAAAATGTTTATTCAAGACATAAAAAAAGAATGAGAGCAATCAAAAAAGCTGGATTTGTATATATCTTTAAGTTTTTCAATAAAAAAACAAAAACAGGCAATAAAGTTCTATTCACATCATCATCAAGAAGTGAAATAGGTGGAAATGAAAAGTTTGTTTATGATAGAATGATTCAGCGTGGAATGGATAAAGATTATGAGTTTAGGTTTGATTACAAAGCAAGTATTGATTCCTATAGAAGCATTCGAAACAAATTACTTTTTACATATTATTTAGCTACATCTGATTACATATTTTTGGATGATTATCAACCAGAAATATACAAAAATGATTATGATAAAAATGTAAAGATAATACAATTATGGCATGCTTGTGGAGCATTTAAAACGCTTGGTTTTGAACGTTTAGATGCGAAAGGTGCTCCTGGTTTTACAACTAGAGTACATAAATGTTATACTCATGTTCCTGTTAGTTCTGAACATTCTGTTAAGCATCACGCAGAAGCCTTTGCTATTGATGAAAATAAATTTTATCCAATAGGTATTGCTAGAACAGATGTATTCTTTGATGAAGAATACAAAGAGAAAACAAAACAAAATATTTACAAAGAATTTCCTCAAATTTTAGATGCAACCAAGGTTATTATGTATGCGCCTACATTTAGAGGTAATAATGCAAAAGATGCCTATTTCCCTGTACATATGTTGAATTTTAAAAAGTTAGGGAAATTCTTAGAACGAATTAATGGATTAATGATAATTAAAATGCATCCATTTGTAAATGAAGAATTTTTTATTCCAAATGAATATAAAAAATACTTTATTGATGCTTCAACTTACAGAGAAGTGAATGATTTGCTTTTAGTTTCTGATGTTTTAGTTACTGACTACTCATCTGTAATCTATGAGATGTCTTTACTAAAAAAACCTATGATATTTTATGCTTTTGACATTGATACATACGAAAAAGACAGAGGATTTTATGAACCTTACAAAGATATTATTCCTGGCGAAATTGTTAAAAGTATTGATCATTTAATAGAAGTTCTTGAAAACGACCAATATGATGATGAACGATTAAATTGGTTCTTAAAGAAGAATTTCAAATACACCGATGGTAATGCTACAGATAGAATTATTGATTTAGTTTTCAATAATGTAAATCCAGAGTGATATTTATGAAGATAAAAAAAATACTATATTATGGATTCCAAGTTTTAATTAACAGGTTTTTAATGATTATTCCAGTTAAAGATAAACAAGTACTATTTCTATCAGATGTTAGAAACACATTAACTGGTAATTTCGAGTTTATATATAAAGGATTGGATGATTCTTACAAAAAAGTGACATCGCTCAAATCAGACAGAAGAGAGCGACATACCTTTTGCAGTTGGATTACTCAATGCTATTATTTAGCCACAAGCAAGTACATACTTCTTGATGATTATTCTGAAGCTACAACATTTATTCATATAAGAAAAAATCAAGAATTAATACAGCTTTGGCATAGCTCAGGTGCTTACAAAAAATTTGCTCATAGTAGGTCAGGAGAAAATGGGGATATGCCTCGTATCCACCCAGGATACAAGAGGTATACAAAATGTATCACAAGTAGCAAACATATTAATCATTGCTTTGCAGAAGCCTTTGCTATTGATATATCAAAGGTATATGCTACAGGAATACCAAGAACTGATGTTTTCTATAATTATGATTATGTAAACAATACAAAAAGAGAATTCTATAAAGAGCATCCAGAACTTTTAAACAAAAAGATTGTGCTATATGCACCCACATATAGGGGTACAAAAGTATCAGATGCAAACTATGATTTCGGAATGTTGGACTTAGACTACTTATATCGTCAATTAGGCGATGACTACGTTATTTTGATAAAATGGCATCCTGCTTTATACAATAATATTGAGTACGGTTATGCCAGTGGAATTGATATTAAACCATATGAAGGGTTTGTATATGATTTTAGTCAATATCGAGAAATTAACGACTTGTTATTTGTAACAGACATTCTAGTTACTGATTATTCATCTTTAATTTTTGATTATGCACTGCTAGAAAAACCAATTATTTATTACGCATATGATTTAAAAGATTATGAAAATGGTAGAGGAATGTATTATGATTTTAAAAAATATATTTATGGAGATGTTGTAACTAATATTGTTGAATTAACAAGTAGTATTACAAATCCAAATCTATGTCATGAACAAAGAAAAGAATTTATTAGAGAGTTTGTAGCAGCAAATGATGGCAAAGCTACACAAAGAACAATTGAAACTTTATTCAATTAATTATGAAAGGAAAATAACAATGAAACATGGGTTACTTATGCACAAATCAACTAAGAATTTGGGAGATGATATTCAATCCTACGCGATAGATTGTTTTTTGCCAAAAGTTGATTATTATTTAACTAGAGAAAAGCTTGATGATTTTAGACCTGAAGACGAAGAACCAGTTGCTGTTGTAATGAGTGCTTGGTGGATGTGGGAAAAATGGAATTGGCCACCATCAAAGTATATTATTCCAAAGTTTGTAGGCTTCCATTATTCTGATAATTATAAGGCTAAACAAGCTGGTTGTCCTGTTGATTATGATTTCTTGACTGGAATAGGTGCAGATTATCTAAATGCATATGGTCCAATAGGTGCCAGAGACTTATTTACTGAGCAAAAACTAAAAGATAATGATGTTGATTCATACTTTTCTGGATGCATAACAATTACACTTCCAGAACAACCTAAAAAAGAAGTAGAAAAAGAGTATATTTGTTTAGTAGACTTAGATAAAAGAGTTGAAAGAAAAATTATAAAGCAGCTAGAAGGTACTAATATTGAAGTCAAAGTTATGACTCATGATATTGATTATAGCAAAAATCATTCTACATGGGAAAAAAGAAAAGGATATGTTGAAGAAGTTTTAGGAATCTATCAAAATGCTAAATGTGTTATTACAAGAAGACTTCACTGTGCTTTACCTTGTATGGCTATGGGAGTTAAAACTTTGCTTGTAATTCATACGTTGGAATCTATAAGATTTATTCCATACTATGATTGGTTACATGTATGCACTCCTAAAATGTATTTAGAAGGCAAATTTGAGTATGACTTAAATAATCCTCCAGAAAACAAAACTGTTCATATGCCTGTACGTGAAGAACTAACAGAAACGGTAAGAACGTTTGTCGCTGAAATGGAAGATAATGAAAAACCTTTAGATAAGTTAGTAAAAACAAAGTATTCCGAAGAAGAAAAGAAGCAATGGCGTGTAAAAATGATGCGAGAAACTATTAATAAATGGATTGAAATTATTAATAGAGATAGAGCTGAAATGGCAAGTTACACTGATAATGGTGGATTTGTAAGCAGGCTTAAAAAAATGTTTATAAAGAAACCAACTTCACTTTTAATGCTAAACGAAAGTATGCTGCAGATTTCTAGTTATGAACAAATAATGCAATTGGCAAATGGTACTACCACTGCCAACAATATTGATGATGAAATCAAGTTAATGAAAAAAACATTAAGAGCAATGTTGAGTATTGCTCGAAAAGATTTTCCAAAACTCAAAGAGCTTAGAAAATCTTCAGTAAAATAGGAATGGAGACTTTTATGAAATTCGGTATAATGAGCAACAAAAATAATATTAATATAGGCGATGATATACAGGCATTGGCCACCTCATATTTCTTACCATCAGTTGACTATTTCATTGATAGAGAAAAAATCAATGAATTTGTAAGCGATGATGAAGAGCCAGTAGCAGTTCTTATGAATGCTTGGTATATGTGGGCAAAATGGCATTGGCCACCATCAAAATATATAGTTCCAAAATTTATCGGCTTTCATTACGCTGATCATCAATTGGCAATTCAGCCTGGTTCACCAATCAAATATGAATTCCTAACCGGACTAGGTGGAGAATATCTAAAAAACTATGGTCCAATAGGGGCTAGGGATGAATTTACAAAGGAACAATTGAAAGATCTTGGCATTGATAGTTATTTTTCGGGTTGTATAACGTTAACATTGCCTAAGATGCCTAAGATTGAAACAAATAGATATATTTGTTTAGTCGATCTTGAGCAACGTGTAGTTGATAAAATAAAAAAAGATTTGTCAAATGAAGATATTGAAATTAAAGTTATTACACACAATAAACCTCGTAATATTGAAGAAACCTGGGAAGATAGGAAACAAAGTGCAACTGAGCTTCTGACAGTGTATCAAAATGCTGTTTGTGTTGTTACTAAAAGATTACACTGCGCATTGCCGTGTTTAGCTATGGAGGTTCCGGTTTTTCTTATTAAAGGTAGAAACGATGACATTAGATTTACACCTTATTATGAATATTTACATAGAACTACTCCAACAAAGTTTGTAAATAATGAATATGAATATGATTTTTTAAACCCTCCAAAAAATCCAAGCAAATATTTAGAAACGCGTAATAACTTAATTGAAATATGTACGTCTTTTGTTGAAAATATTAAAAATGAAACCCGTAGTGTTGAAGAATTAAATCAAGCGACATTCTGTGACGACGATATTATTAAATGGCGTCATGATCAAATGATTGAAAGTATGGATGTTTGGTTAATGAAAACTAGAAAAGATTTTTTTGAAATCGAAAAATATAAAAGAGACGTTAAACGCTTAAATGAAGAGCTAAAACTCGTAAAAGCGATTAAAACACCTTTACATAAAAGGGTGAAGAGAAAAGTAAAGCGTATGCTGGGAGGTAAGTAAATGAAAAAGGTTTTAAAAATAACAACTGTATTAATATTATTATTCCTTAGTACAACTTTTGCTTATGGTGACGACAATACATTTGAATTTGACCCATCAAGCAGTGCTGTCATGAATGGTAGAATTTTATCAAATTATTTGGAAAATGATGAGCCAAAAACAATTATAATCAAACCAGGAAGTACACTTCCAATAGAACGTGTATTGTGGATTAATGATAATACAAAATTCATTGCAAAGGATGTAACTATTATACAAACAAATAAGGCTAAACCTATATTCCAAAACAATTGTGATAACGGAGAGTATAATTCAATTAAAAACGTAGAAATTATAGGAGGAACTTATAAAGTTGCAGGAAATGTATTGAAACCTTCTGTATTTAGATTTGCACATGGTAACGATATCTTGATTAAAGATGCTACTATTGAAACTAACTATCAGAGTCATGGTATTTCATTTATTGCAGTCAAAAATTCTACAATTGATGGTTGTAAAGTGATTGCATCTAATAATTCGACTAAAAATAGTAAATCTCTTGAGGAGGCAGTTCAGCTTGATATTGCAACACAAAAGACTGCACCAAGTATAGCAGAATATGGCAGTGAATATGTTAAAGGACAAACTTGTGAAAATATAACTATAAAAAATAGTACAATAAGCGGTTCAAGAGGACTTTGCGCAAATAAAACAGACTCTCACTTGAATAATTTTCATAAAAATATAAAGGTGATTAACAACAAAATAGTTGGAACAAGTGCAGAAGCTGCAGCATTACATAATGTGGTAGGGATAACAGCGACTAATAACACTATAACTACTATAAACAAAAGATACAAAGAACCATATTCAATAGGATTAAATATTGCATCATTTGGTAAGGCATCATATACATCTAAGTATAAAAATACTATTAGCAATAACACTATCAAAGGTGGCAGACAAGGATTATTTATATTTGCATACAAAGGCAGTAGCTATGGAGAAACAGTTGTTACTAATAACAAATTATATTCAAAAGTTAGTAAATCAAATGCAAAAAGTGTAAGAACTTGTAAAAAAATAGTAGATAAAAACAACAAATGTTATAAAGGATAAAATAAATCTATTAT
>JAVWMQ010000004.1:0-68788 GCA_036637375.1 Anaerovoracaceae bacterium | reverse complement strand
ATGGCTTTCTATTTTTTTATCTTTTTGTCACATATGTATTATCACCTAACATTTTCCAAATGTACTATTCTAGAATAATGACAATTGGTCAGTTTCTGGAAGTCCTTTTAGCACACCTGCATTTCTCAAAGATTCGATTGCCGTCTTGTTCGCCTTGGCTCTTTCTCTAATTTCCTCAATAGTTTCAAAAGGCTTCTTTTGGAATTCTTCATAAATAGCCTTGCCTGCACTCTCGCCAACACCGTTTAATGCACAAAACGGAACTAGAACCTTACCATCTTTTACAGAAAATCTTAAAGCTGTAGATTCTCCAAGTGCTGGAGGTGCAAATTGATAACCTCTAGAATACATTTCATAGCAAATTTCCAAAACAGTAACTTCGTCTTCTTCTTTTTTTGTTGCATTCTTACCTTTCAATGTTATTTCCTCTATTCTCTTCAAAATAGATTTAGAACCTTGCTTTATAACTTCCCAGTTGAAGTCTGCAATCTTCGTTGTCAAATAGACTGCATAAAACTCTGGTGGATAATAAACTTTGAAATAAGCAATTCTATATGCCATGGTAACATATGCAACAGCATGAGCCCTTGGGAACATGTATGAAATTGCTCTGCATGAATCGATATACCAACTCGGAACACCATGAGTTGTCATTAAGGCAGCTTCCTCATCGCTAACTCCTTTACCTTTACGCACTTTTTCCATAATAGTAAATGCTGGAATACTCGGAACACCTTTAAGTATTAAATAGTTCATAATGTCATCTCTAGTCGAAATTGCGTTTTGCATTGTTGCAATTCCTTCCTTGATATAATATTGAGCATTGCCAAGCCATACATTTGTACCATGGGAAAACCCTGAAATTCTAACAAGGTCGGCAAATTTAGTTGGTTTTGTATCATCTAACATCTGCCTTACAAATTTAGTTCCAAATTCAGGAATCCCAAAACTACCATGCTTAAAAATATAGTCCGGATCCTTAATTCCCAAAGCCTCTGTGCCTAAAAACAAGCTATTTACTTTTTCATCTTTTAGCGGAACGTCCATTGGATCAAGTCCAGTCATATCCTGTAATTGTCTAATCATAGACGGCGCATCGTGACCTAGAATATCTAGTTTAAGCAAGTTTTCATCAATAGCATGATAATCAAAGTGAGTTGTTATAATTCCTGTACTTGCATCATTCGCAGGGTGTTGTACCGGACAAAACTCATATATTTCATGCCCCTCTGGCAAAATGATAATTCCCCCTGGATGCTGTCCTGTAGTCCTTTTAACTCCCTCACAACACCTTGTAAGTCTATCTATTTCATATTTATTTACAGGCTGTTGCCTTTCCTCAAAATATTTCATAACAAATCCATAAGCAGTTTTGCCAGCGATAGTACCAATTGTTCCTGCCTTAAACACATTCTTGCTGCCAAATATTTCATCTACATATTTATGAGCTATAGGCTGATACTCACCTGCAAAGTTAAGGTCAATATCTGGTTCCTTTTGCTTTCCGGGAATACCCAAAAACGTTTCAAAAGGAATTGTAAACCCTTCTTGTTTATAAGCTTCACCACATTTTGGACAATTTTTTTGTGGCATATCGACACCACAATCGTATTCATTTTCATCGCCCCATTCAAGGTTCTTGCAATTTGGACAAATATAATGTGGTGGCAATGGATTTACCTCCGTTATACCAGCCATCGTTGCTGCAAAGGACGATCCTACAGAACCTCGAGAACCTACAAGGTATCCGTCTTCCATAGACTTCCTAACGAGCATCTGAGCCGAAACATACATCACCGCATATCCCTCATCGATAATTGCACTTAATTCATCATCAAGTCGTTTTTGTATTTCCTCTGGCAAAGGATCTCCATAAATTGAATGAGCTTTGTCATAACACTCCTGCCTTAAAGTCACATCTGCATTATCAATGTGTGGTGGGAATTTACCCTTTGGTACAGGTCTAATGGCTTCAATTGAATCTGCAATTAAATTAGGATTTGTAATTACGACTTCTTTTGCAATTTCTCTGCCCAAATATGAAAATTCTTCTAGCATTTCATCAGTAGTTCTAAGGTAAAGTCCGCCTTCACCTAAGTCCTTATATCCTTGTCCTGACATCAATATTTTTCTATATATAGCATCCTCTTCGTTTGCATAGTGAGCATCACATGTTGCTACAACAGTTTTGCCATGTTCCCTGCCAAGTTCAACTATTCTTTTATTAAGGTTAACCAAATCTTCCCTGCTATTTACAATCCCCTTGTCTATCATAAACTGGTTATTTATTAAAGGCTGGATTTCCAAATAGTCGTAGTAGTTTACAATTTCGTCAATCTCTTCTTTTGATTTTTTCTGAACAAGACTTCTATATACTTCTCCCGCTTCACAGGCAGAACCTACAATTAGTCCTTCTCTATTTTGTGTCAACACAGATTTTGGTATTCTTGGTTTCTTGTAAAAATATTCAAGATGTGACAGAGATACTAACTTATATAAGTTTTTGAGCCCTTCTTGAGTTTTCGCCAAAATAATCACATGATTTGTAGGCTTTTTTTTGTACTCAATTGTTCCATCTTCATTTTTGCAATCCTTGTCATCAAACAAATAACCCTCTACACCATATATGATTTTTATATCTTTGCCACCTGCTGCCCTTGCTGCATCTGGAAATGCTTGAACTACACCATGGTCTGTAATGGCAATTGCTTTGTGCCCCCATGAAGCAGCTAATTTAACCATATGTTTAACATCCTGAAGCCCGTCCATAGAACTCATTTTTGTATGGGCGTGAAGTTCTACACGTTTTTCCTCAGCATCATCCATTCGCCCCTCAAAGGCTTGTATTTTTTCTAAATCCTTAATCATCAAAACAGGTGTATTTGCAAAACTATCCCATTCAGCATTTCCTTTTATTTTTATATGGTCGCCTTCTTTAAGGTTTTCCTCTATTACAGTCCATTTTTCTTCTGTTGCAAAGGCCTTTGCACATATTGACGTTTGATTATCTGTCAGTAAAATCGTTACAATTTTTTTGTTGTTCTTTATATCCTTTTTCGTTATGCTAAAAATTTCACCCATAACACAGGCATCACCACTGGATTCACTAAAATCAATCATTTTCATAGGTTCCTTGGCAATAGGCTTACCCATAACTCTGTTGCCTACCATTTCGACATTCTTTTCTTTTTTAGTTGCCTTCTCTTTTGTTTTGAATTCTTTGTTTTCACTCTTTGGCTGAATTGTTTTTTGCATAACACTTGGAATTTCCTCAACCACTTCTTTTTTAGCTGTTTTGTAAGCACACTCATCATTACAAAAGACTATATTATCTTCATATCCAAATCTATTATTTAAAATTTCCTTAAACTTAATTGCAACCTCATCATTTAGCATATCGCACATAATTTTACCAACAGCAAAAAAAGTTATTTCATTGTTATTTATATCAAATCTATTAAGATTAATAGTTTTGGTGATATGGTCATATTTGCCATTTACAATACTGATTAAATGAGGCAACATATTCGCTATTATAGTTTCCTTATCCTGCTCCATATCAAAGTATTTAAAACGAAAATCAACACCTTTTAGTTCAGGTACCATTTCTAGTATCTTGTTTTTTTCTCTATTCACATCTTCTATTGGAATAACAAAATTAAGCCTTATACCAATTTCCAACTTCTTTGTTTCACTTGACATTAAGGCTTCTTTTATTTCGTATGAATAGTTGTTCTTTAATAAGTTATCAAACATACCTTTCATAATTTTTCACCATATCTATTAAACTATTACAAATTTCTTCTTCTTTCACTTTGCGTATTGTCTTGCCTTTAATAAATAGCAAGCCTTCTCCAATACCACAAGCCACTCCAAGGTCTGCACTCCTAGCTTCCCCTGGACCGTTAACAACACAGCCCATAACTGCAACTGTCAATTCTGGTAGCCCTTTTATTATACGTTCATTTGTCACCTTAACTAGCTTTTCTTCGAGTTCATCTGTAATCTTTGATAGATCCACACAAGTTCTACCACAAGTTGGACATGATACCAAATTAATAGCTTCCTTTTTAATACCAGCAGATGCAAGTATGGATTTTGCAACATATATTTCATTAACTGGATCTCCTGTTAATGATACTCTCATAGTATCTCCAACGCCAGCCAATAGTAATGCACCAATTCCTACCGCACTCTTAATTTTTCCTCTCGAAACAGTTCCTGCCTCTGTAACACCAATGTGCAGCGGATAGTCACTCATTTTTGATATGGACATATATCCATCGTAATTCATCTTAGGGTCAGATGCCTTTAGTGAAATTACAATATCGCCAAAGTCTAAATCTTCAAGCAATCTTACATTTCTAATTGCACTTTCAACTAGCCCGTTAGCTGTAACCCCACCTTCTTTTTCTAGTATATCTTTTTCTAGTGAACCCGAATTAACTCCAATCCTAATTGGAATTTCTCGGCTCTTTGCCATATCCACAACAGCTTTAACCCTATCCACGCTTCCTATGTTTCCTGGGTTAATCCTAATTTTGTCAGCTCCCATTTTTATAGCTTCAATTGCCAATCTATAATCAAAATGTATATCTGCAACCATAGGCATTTTAATCTTAGTTTTAATCTCACCAAAAGCTTGTGCCGCTTCCATATCTGGAACTGCCAGCCTTATTATTTCACACCCTGCTTCCCTTAATTTTTCAATTTGTAGAAGTGTTGACTTAACATCTCGTGTATCTGTATTTGTCATTGATTGTATTGTGATTGGGAAGTCGCCACCTATGTAAAGGTCACCACACCTGATTTTTTTTGTCATAAGATCACCTATTTAAAAACTGGTACAATAAATCTAAATATATCATTCCACGTCACATAAAGCATTAATGTTAATAATAACACCATTCCTGCAATATGAACCCTGCCTTCCATCTCGTCAGTTATTGCTTGTCCTGTTATTTTTCTAATAATTATAAACACCAATCTACCGCCATCAAGAGCTGGTAGTGGTAACATATTTACAATACCCAAATTCAAGCTTATTAATGCCATAAAGTACAGTACCGTAATGAATCCTTGCTCTGCACTTTTGTCAACCATATAAACAATTCCAACTGGACCTGATAATTCCTTTGTAGAAACTTCTCCTGTAACAAGTTTCTTTAGAACTCCATACATATCTTTTGTCATGGCTAAAGTTGCTTTAGGCCCATTGATTATAGATTTGCCAATGTTTTTTTCTCTATCTGCGAGAACACCCATTACCATTCTACCATCTTGTGCTTTCTTCAACTCAGAATTTATAACTAAGTTCTTGCCATCTCTATTTATTCCAAGATTAACAGTCTTTTGATCTGCATCTTTTTTAATTAAAACACTAAGCTCTTGCCATTCATTAATTTTTGTGCCATTAACACTTGTAATCTTATCTCCCACTTGAATCCCAGCATGGTATGCTGGACTGTCTTTTTGAACATTTGCAATAGTTGTACTTGGGAACCCCATATTATAAACTACAATTGTAATCAAAATTAATGCTAATAAAACGTTCATAAAAGAGCCTGCAATTACAATTATAGTTTTTTGCCACGCTTTTTTGTTGTTAAACGCTCTATCATCATTGGATTCTTCATCCTCACCTTCCATTGCACAAAATCCACCTATTGGAATTGCACGAAGAGAATATTTTGTTTCCCCCTTTTGCTTACTTACAATTGTTGGTCCCATACCTAGAGCAAATTCATTAACCTTTACCCCGCAAGCTTTTGCTGCAGCAAAGTGTCCAAGCTCATGTATGAAGATCAATATACAAAACATCAAAATAGCATATATTATCGTCATATTTCTTTCCTTACTTTCTCATCAATTTCAATTACCTCTTTTAACGATAATTGATATTTAGGTTTATGTTCATCAAGAATTCTCTCAAGACTTTCTTGAATCTCTATAAATTCAATTTCCCCTCTCAAAAACCTATCAACTAGCACTTCATTTGCTCCATTTAGAACTACAGGATAACTTCCTCCCGCCTTTGACGCCTTGTATGCCAAGTCAATACACTTAAATGTATTTCTGTCTGGTTTTTCAAAAGTTAAGTTTGCACCCTCCTCAAAAAAATTCAGCTTTGGCAAATCGCTCTTAATCCTATTTGGGTAACTAAAAGCATATGCAATAGGCGTTCTCATATCCGGACTTCCAAGTTGTGCAATAACACTACCATCTACATATTCTACCATTGAATGAACAATACTTTGAGGATGAACCAATATTTCAATATTTTCCTCATCAACTCCAAACAACCATTTCGCTTCAATAACTTCTAAACCTTTATTCATCATAGTTGCAGAATCTATTGTAATTTTACTCCCCATTGTCCACTTAGGGTGATTTAATGCTTCCTCTTTTTTTACATTTTTTAGTCCATCCAAAGTGTATCCTCTAAACGGCCCCCCAGAAGCTGTTAACAAAATTCTACTTAATTCGCTTCGTTTATTTCCTTCAAGCGCCTGAAAGATAGCACTATGCTCGCTATCAACAGGTAGCATAGCCACACCTTTTTCTTTCACCGCTTTCATAATGATTTCTCCTCCTGCCACTAAAGTTTCTTTATTCGCAAGAGCTATATCTTTGCCCGCATTAATCGCTTCATATGTTGGCTCAAGACCTTTTATCCCCATCAATGAATTTAATAAAATATCATAATTCCCTAGTTTTGCAGCATCAATTAAACCCTTTTTCCCAAAAAGCACATCAACCTGCTTGTATTTTTTTTGCAATTCTATTGCATCTTTTTCGTTTTTTACAACGACTATTTCAGGACTAAATTCTTCAATTTGCAAAGATAGTTCTTTTATTCTAGTAGCACAACTAAGAACAGTTACCTTGAACTGTTCTTGATTATTTGAAACAATATCTAAACTTTGTGTACCTATTGACCCCGTACTACCTAATATTCCTATCTTTTTCACTTTGACACCTTATAAAATAAATAAATCAATATAATAATAAACTAATGGCGCTGTAAATAATACACTGTCAAATCTATCAAGAACACCACCATGACCTGGAATTAAATTCCCATAGTCTTTAATACCCATCTTTCGTTTAAAGATTGAAGCTGTAAGGTCTCCAAATTGTGAAACTACACCTCCAAGTGCACCAATGATAAGTGCATGGATAAAGTATTCATTAGCAAAGAAATACCCAAATATACCACAAATAGTGATGCTGCCAATTATTCCACCAATTGAACCTTCTATACTCTTTTTGGGACTGATTTTTGGACAAAGCTTATGCTTGCCTAAAGTAACACCTGCAAAGTATGCCATTACATCTGTTCCAAAAGCAGATAGTACAATTAGCCAAACTAAAATGCTTGGTTCTCCTGTTTGATCAACTAATACCACATGGAATGAGAAGTATACTACATACACAATGCCTATTAGTGTTGCCAATGCATCCTCAAGTTTTCTTTCCTCAATCTTAAATAGATAAAGGAGACATGCTAATACTGTCAAAAACAACCACACCATATAAAACTTAGGTTCATTTGCAAAAAGTCCAACAGCAAACAGTCCTAAAGCTGAAATTACTCCAATGGTAAAACTTGGTTTAATATCAAGTGCATGAAACCCTTTATAAAATTCATATACTCCGCCAATTGCAATTAATACACAAAAAGCAGATAACACATATCCACCTAAATATATTACCCCCAATAGTGGTAACATAATCAATCCGGAAATTATTCTCGTTTTCATATAAGCCTACCTTCCACCAAAACGTCTATCTCTACTTTGATATTCCATTATTGCTTTTTCAAATTCAGCTGGTGTAAAATCTGGCCATAGCACATCAGTAAATGCCATTTCACTGTAGGCTAACTGCCAAAGCAAGAAGTTTGAAAGCCTAATTTCTCCAGAAGTTCTAATCAATAAATCTGGATCTGGAATTGCTGCTCCCCCCGTAAATAGACTGTTTGAAATCATTTCTTCGTTAATATCATCAACATTAATATTCCCATTTGCAATATTGTTTCCGATAGCCTTTACAGCTTCAACAATCTCAGCTCTACCACCATAATTAAGAGCTATATTAAATTGCAATCCATCATTGTTCTTAGTTTTATCTAACGCTAAATCTAGTTTGCTTTTTACCTTTTCTGGCATTGCTGACATATCGCCAATAACTGTAAGTTTCACATTATTCTCACATATTTCTGTTAATTCCTTATCCACATATTTAATAAGCAATCCAAAAATACCGTTTACTTCTTCTTCTGTTCTCTTCCAGTTTTCTGTAGAAAAAGCGTATACGGTTAAATGTTTGATACCTAGTATAGAGCTTTGCTTTACAATTTCTTTCATTGCCTTCATTCCAGCATTATGCCCCATAACCCTTGGTATATTACGTTTATTAGCCCATCTTCCGTTGCCATCCATAATGATGGCAACGTGATTGGGTATTCTATTTAAATCTAACATAAATAATTATACTTCCATTATCTCCTTGTCTTTTGCAACAATCAAATCATCAATTTTTTTAATTCCTGCATCTGTATCTTTTTGTGCTTTATCAAGTTCTTCTTTAAGCATATCTTCTGTTAACTCACCTGCTTTTTCTTCTTTCTTCAAGTGATCGTTAGCATTTCTTCTTAGGTTTCTAATAGCAACCTTTGCTTCTTCTCCTAATGCTTTAACTGTTTTTGTTAGTTCTTTTCTTCTTTCTTCTGTCATTGGTGGAATTACTAATCTAATAGTTTTTCCGTCATTGCTTGGGTTAATACCAATGTTTGCAACATTAATTCCATGTTCAATTTCTTTAATAATTGAAGAGTCAAAAGGTGAAATCGCAATTGTCTTTGGATCTGGAATTGAAATATTTGCAAGCTGTTTAAGTGGTGTAGGTGCTCCATAATATTCTACTAAAACCTTATCCACTATAGCAGCATTTGCTCTTCCTGCTCTTACGCCTAGTAATTCTTCCTTTAGGTTATTTACCGACTTTTCAATTTTTGCTTCTAACTGATCTAAAATTTGTTTACTCATTTTTTTGTCCTCCAAATAATTATTTAATAATTGTGCCTATTTTTTCTCCACAAACTGCTTTCATAACATTTCCATCTTCTGCAATTCCAAATACATGTATTGCAATATTATTGTCTTTGCACAAAGATGCCGCTGTAGAATCCATAACTTTTAAATCCTTTTCTAAAATATCAAAGTGTGTTAATTCATCATATTTAACAGCGTCTTTATTTATTTCTGGGTCATCAGAATATACAGCATCAATTTTTTTGGCAAGTAATATAACATCTGCATCAATTTCTGCTGCTCTTAGTGCTGCAGTTGTATCTGTAGAAAAGAATGGGCTTCCTATTCCTGCTCCAAATATAACTACCTTGTTTCCCTCAAGATGATGTACAGCTTTACGTCTAATATACGGTTCCGCAATTTCCTTCATTTCAATTGCTGTTTGAACTCTTGTTGGTATATCAATAGACTCAAAAGCATCTTGAAGCGCAAGTGCGTTAATTACTGTTGCAAGCATACCCATATAGTCAGCTGTTGCTTTGTCCATATCCTTGCTAGTTCTGCCTCTCCAGAAGTTTCCGCCACCTACAACAATGGCAACTTCTACTCCAAGCTCATAAACCTCCTTAACTTGTCTTGCTATTTTTTTTAGCATTTCCTCATTAAGTCCAAATTTATCTTCACCAGCTAGGGCTTCTCCACTCACTTTTAGTATAATTCGCTTATATTTAGGTTCCATATACTTCTCCTTTGTGTATTGTTTTTGTAACTATAAATATCTTGTTGTATTATAACATAAAAATTGATATTATAAAACTAAGTTATTGTGAATTTTATGAAAGGAATACTGATAAATGTCTAGAAGTAATAAAGAAAAAAAATCAATTTGGTTAATCGTCATTGTTGTTTTGGTAATACTTGCCTTAGCTATTGGTGGCTTTATTATCTATAACACACTTTACAAAACCAAAGATAATGATGAGGTTAAAAAACCAGCTATAACAACTGAAGAACCTAAGGAAGATGTTGTTCCAGACAAACCAGAAGAAGACAACGTTTCAAGCGGAGAAGATGTTGGTGACAAAAACGAAAATGGAGGAACAGATAGCGGTTCTGGCACCGTTGAGGATGTTACAAACGAATAAGCAATCAACAGTTTTGTTAAATTCTCACAGTTTTATTTAATTTTATTTGTTATTTATATACAAAAAATATTAAAAATACTCTTGATTTAAAGAAAATTTTCTGTTAAACTGTGCAAATAAGATATGAATTTGTCCTATCTTTTATAACAATACTTTGATACTTCTTATTAACAATATTTAGTATAACCAAAAAAGCTACAGGAAGTGCGAGCCTGTAGCTTTTTTTATTTATTCAGATTTCATTTCTACTTCATTCCCAAAGAACTGTTCATACCATACTAAGAAGGTAAATATTGCCCATATTTTTCTAGCATAATTCCCTTCACCATTTTTATGTTTTTCAAGAAGTTCTATTACTTTTTGATTGTTAAAAAATGTTTTAGCTGTTTCACTTAAAAGATAACTTTTAATTAGTTCATAGTATCTGTCTTCCCTTATCCACTCAACAAGTGGCAACGGAAAGGCTTTTTTAGTTCTACTAGCACTATCCATATTAATGCTTTGCTCTGCAACTTTTCTAAATGCAAGTTTAGTTTGCTTGCCATCCACTTTAAACTTTGTAGGAATGGTTCTAGCAACTTCAAACACTTCCTTGTCCAAAAGTGGCACTCTAAGTTCCAAAGAATTCGCCATACTCATTTTGTCGGCTTTTAACAAGATTTCTTGAACCATCCAAACGTTAATATCCAGATATTGCATCTTGCTAACATCATCTAAATCTTTTGCAGCATCATAAAACGGCTTAGTATATTCACCAGGTAACTTGGAATCATATTTTTTTGCCAAGTATGAATCTCTCTCAGAAACCCTAAATAGATTGCTGTTTCCAATATATCTTTCTTCAATTGTCATATTTCCACGAGTCAAAAAATCTTTCCCTTTAAAACTTTTCTTGTCTTTAACAAAGTTAGCAAGAGCCTTTCTAACTCCCTTCGGAACAACTCTTTTGTACTTATTGACTACAAAAGGTTCCTTATAAACATTATATCCGCCAAACATTTCATCAGCACCTTCGCCAGACAAAACAACTTTTAAGTCCATAGCCGCCCTCTGAGAAAGCAAATAAAGTAAATTTGCTGAAGGGTTTGCTAAAGGTTCATCTAAATGATATTGTACCTTTCCTACGGAATTAAAGTAGTCCTCTGCCGAGATAATAACTTGTCTATTTTCAGCACCAATTTCTTCCGAAAAAGCTTTAGCTAAAGCTGCCTCATTGTATTTTTCATCTGCATATCCTAGTGAATATGTCTTTACCTCTTGATGTTTTCTAACTTCTGAAGTTACAAAGCTTGAGTCAACTCCACTTGATAAAAAGCATCCAACTTCAAAATCACTGATTAAATGTTTTGATACTGATTCTTCAAGTGTATCTTTAATTTTATCTACAAAATATTTTTCATTCTTACTATGGTCGATTTTCAATCTGTTGTCAAAATACTTTACCACATTAAGGTATCCATCTGCATATTCAAAGTAATGCCCCGGTTTTAATTTATATACCCCTTCAAAAAAAGTATCATATCCTGGAACACAGCTAAATGTCAAATAATCTGGTAGTCTTTGTTCATTAAATTTCTTTACAAATCTTGGATGTGGCAAAAATCCTTTAATTTCAGATCCAAACAATAATCCTCCATTTATTTCACAATAATAAAATGGTTTTATTCCAAAATGGTCTCTACAACCAAAAACTTTTTTGTTTACTTTATCCCATATTACAAATGAAAACATACCTCTTAATTTAGATGGTAAGCTATTGCCATATTCTTCAAAACCATGTAACAAAACTTCAGTATCAGAATCCGTTGCAAAAGTATGCCCCTTATCAATTAATTCTTTTTTTAATTCAAGATAGTTATATATCTCACCATTAAATACTAATTCTAACATTCCTTCCTCATTCCCCATAGGCTGAACACCATTTGCTTCATCAATAATACTTAGTCTTGCAAAGCCCAAAGCAATTTCATCATCAACATAGTGTCTCTGGGAATCAGGACCTCTATGTCTAATTCTTTCAATCATTTGTTCAATAATTGAATCTCCATCATAATCTCGATTCTTATCTAAGAATCCAATAAATCCACACATACATTTTCCAACCTTTCTCTAGTTAGTTTTAAGCTTATACCTATGCTACATTATATAATTTTATTGTTACGGAACTATGACATACTCTTTAACAAAGTGTCACAAAACCTATACAACAAAAAACTGAGTAAGCACAAAACAAGTACCTACCCAGTATATTATCATTTTAGTAATATCTAATTACTCTCTTTTGCACATCATCAATTTGATAAAGAGGATAATCTGACATTAACCTTTCCGTACCAGAAGCCGGATCCAAAATAATGAAGCTACCCGAATTAACATTACTCGATGTTGTACCTCGTACGTAACCGATAACTAATACGAAATGCTGATTTCCGGTATACCCACTCTTTAAGTCCAATATTACTGGTTTTCCTTTTTCAATTTCAGCTAAAGCCATTTGTGCAACAGCTTTCGTTGATGTTGAATAAACCGAACCTGCACCAGCCTCTCCCCAATGAGCTGAATCTGAATTCATACCATATTCTGCACGAAGCTTGTCATAGTACGAAGAATATCCACCCATATCAAAGTCTCCATCCATTACTAATCTACCATATGCCATTGCATATAATCCACATGGACCTGAAAACGGTTGTTTGCCGATAGCATAAAACTTGTCTGCATTATATCTCAATTTCTTACCTACCGCTGAAGTCGGAATATCAGTATTGTCCCCGCCACCACTTGGAGGTGATGGAGGTGTAACTTCTGGTTCAACGACCTTAAATGATTGGTCAACCAAAGTTCTATCTATTCCATATTTATCCTCTGCGATAACCTTATATTTATAGTCTCCTTCATCTAGCTTATCAAATTGAACTTTAGCGTCAAGTTTCTTTATATCATAGCCAGTTTTTTCTGGTGATGCTGTCGCTATTGTATCAGGCTGCCAGTCTCCCTTTTTATCTACAACTCCAACCTTAACATCAACAATCGTAAACTTAGATTTTACAATTCCTACAATTCCAAATCCTCTGCCTTTAGTAATAACTGTCGGCTTTGACTCTTTTTCCACTTTTAATTTTGAAACCGTAAATTGTTCATCCACTAATGTGGTTTCTCTATTCTTTATATCTTTTGTCGTAACTTTATATTTGTATACTCCAGATACAAGCTTAGAAATTTTTACCTTTGAATCCACCTTATTAATATCAAAATTAGTGCTTTTTGGGTTTACCTTTGTATAATACCCTTTTTTCCATTGACCTTTTGTATCTGTAATCCCAACATATACCTCTTTCATTTCATGGTATGATTTAATTTTACCCTTCAATGTAAATGGATTTCCTACATGAGTCTTTGTTGGAATTGTCTCATCTGACATTTGGAATGCCGGTGGTTCTTTTACAACAAAAGCTTTCAATACTGCATTGTCAATATGCTTCTTTTCATCTTTTGCTCTCACCTTAAAGTAGTAAGTCCCAACCTTTAACTTTGAAAAATCCAATTTAGAGTTAATTGACTTTAAATTATACGAAGTTTTGTTAGGTTTTACTTCAATAGAATTCTTTTTAATCCAATCTTGTTTCTCATTAACAATACCTATCTTTGCATAAGTCATTTTGTATTTAGACTTGATAATACCCTCAAGATCTACCGATTGGCCCTCTTCAAATACAGTGGGTACCGTTAGGTCCTCAACACTAAAATAACCAGTAGACGCCTCGGCTGTATTTATATTTAATGTAAATACGCTCGTTATCATTACTGTTAGTGCTATTATTAAACTGAGTATCCTTCGATTTTCTATCATAACTGCTCCTCCTTTATTACAAGGCTGTAATTATTATACTCTCAATTTACATAAAACGCAATAGGTAACCTATTCACATCACAAATAAGACACAAAGCTTTACAACAATTTTTTTAAAGTGTAATATAATTCATTTGAATCAATTGGTTTTGACAAATGAACATTGATTCCTGCTTCTTTTGATCTAATTTTGTCATCTTCAAATGTATTTGCAGACATTGCAATTATAGGTATAGTTTTTCCATCCGCTCTATCCATACTCCTTATTTCTTTTGACGCTTGGATGCCATCTTTTACTGGCATTCTAATATCCATCAAAATACAGTCATAATACCCTGGTTCTGATTTGCTAAGTTCCAAAATAGCCTCATCACCATTTGAACAGCTTTCAACAATCATACCGACCTTCTCTAATACTTTTTTTGCTACTACTAGGTTTACAGGGTGATCCTCAACGACTAAAATTCGCTTGCCTCTAAGTTCTTCGTAATTCTCCTTAGTCGCTATATACTTCCCATCCTTTTCCAGAACATCACACAAAAATTCAAGGTCAAACCTGGTTCCACCATTAATTTCACTTCTAACCGATATTTTGCCCTTCATAAGTTCAACTAGCTCTTTAATAATAGTTAGACCAAGTCCAGTACCTTTATCTGAGCAGAAGTC
This sequence comes from Anaerovoracaceae bacterium, assembly GCA_036637375.1. GTDB lineage: Bacteria > Bacillota > Clostridia > Peptostreptococcales > Anaerovoracaceae > JAVWMQ01. The sequence continues at coordinate 54,092 of JAVWMQ010000004.1, read as the reverse complement.
ACCTCTGTTTTCTTGCTCAAATGGATCAAACATAGTTTTTTGGAATTCTTCGCTCATTCCAATACCATTATCCTCAACACATATTTTTAATAAAGCTTTTTCACCAATTATCTCTTGGGTAACTTTTATACTAATGTGTCCACCAGACTTTGTAAACTTAACTGTATTATTTAGCAAGTTTATGCAAATTTGCTCTAATCTCAGTCCATCAATACTAATAGTAGTATTTTCGTTGCCATCAAAGATGGATTTATAAGTAAGTCCACTTTTTGCTGCCAAATTAAATATTATATCGTCAATATTCTTTTTTACATTCATATATCTTAGAGGTCCATTATTAATATGTAAATTTCCGTTTTCTATTTTTGCAAAATCCAAAATGTCATTTACAAGACTGAGCATATACTTACCTGCATGATTTATTTTGTCCATCATTTCTTTGCACTCGTATTCTTTTGATGTAACAAGATTATTATCAGAAAGTCCAATAATTGCATTCATTGGAGTTCGTAAATCATGACTCATTCTCGACATAAAATCATTTTTTGCTTTATTTGCTGCTAAAACTTCAATATTTTTCTGCTCTATATCCTTATAATATTCCTCTTTTTTCTTGTTATAAAATATTACCGCAATCACTATTATTTCAATAATTATTGAAAAGAATAAAAAAGCTTTCCAGTATTTATAAACATAGTCTCCTATTGTCATTTCATAGCTGGCATATGTGATATAATTATTTACGACTTCCTCTTTTTCATGCACCTTGAAGCGCTCAAGCCCTTTATTAATAATCTCAATTAGAATTTTGTCTTGACACAAACTAACTCCATTACACTCAACATAATACATATAACTTGGAATTATTTCTATACCATCATATCGTGGATTTTCATTTAGCATAGATATAGTAAAAGTATCGTGTGCTATTGCGTCTATTTCACCAACCTTCAAAGCATTTAATTCCTCTAATTCATTATCAAATACAACCACTTCAAACTTTGGATTCGATCTTTCTAGGAAATGAATTTCACTGCGCCTCTCTTTTGGCACGCCAACTCTAATTTTATCTCCAAGTAACTTCTTGTTTCCTCCAAAATTCTCAAGGTTAACAAAAGTTCCGAACATTGAAACACTTTTAACAAGCTTTACACCATCTCCATAATACTGTTTACCTGAATAAGGAATTGCCATATCAACTTTATGTTGACTTAATGCTTCTGATAATTCTTTTTCCCCCTTATATACCTCATACTTAATATTTAAGCCTGTTTTTTCCGCGACTTTATCCATAATATCAATTATAATACCTCTGGCTTTTTTTGTTTTTGAATCATAGTAAACTATTGGTTTTCTATTTCCCAAAACACCTACTTTTATCACTTTATGCTCATCTACAAATAATTCTTCTTCTTTTGTAAAAGGAATCATGTTAATATTATGAAAATATTTTTCTCGCAAATTATTTGCAAAATAACCGCTTTGAAGACTAATAGTTTCCATAGCATCCTCTATATCGGTAATCCTCTTGTCACCTTTCTTCATTGCAATATAGTTTTTAATCCAATGTGTATCCGCCAACATCTCATACTCGTCACTATAATTAATAATATTTGTAAAAATTGCATCCACTTTATTCTTATGTAATGCAATGCTTAATTGTTGAAAGGTATCATAATATGTAACATTACTACTAGTAATTCCAATGTCCTTTTTTTCTTTTGAAGTCAATTTGTCTAGCTCACTTTTTTTTGCGCCAACCCTAACGTTCCGAATTCCAGCAGCATCATTATAATACAAATCATTTCTGCCTTTTTTGCCAAGTAAAACAAATGAAGTATCCACTATTGACACTCTTGTAAGTTCAATATCATATCGTGTTTTTTCATCAAATTCTACTGGCAAAATAGCATCCACTTTTCCATCATAAAACCCTTTAACACTGGCATCCCATGACTTGAAATCAACATATTCGATTCTGTAGCCAGACACAATACCGATTTCTGTCAAATACTCCGCACCATATCCTGTTCTGTTCCCTCTTTCATCCATCTCAAAGAAACCCGCAAGTGGAACAAATGGTACTCTAATTACCTTTTCATTGTTCGTCGCCATTGCCGGTGCTAATGATACACTCAACATTATTAAAACTAATACCTGCATTAATAGCAAACATCTTTTAATCTTATTCATATTTCCACCATATTCAATTGCAGCTTTAGTCCATTAATTATACAATATTTTTTAATCATTATCATTAGTAAATATGCTTTTTGTCTTGAATTAATTAAGATATAAAATATTAATTAATTCAAAAACCTAGGACTTGATGTCCTAGGTTCCTTTTAAAAATTCTCTTTATTATGCCAATATTTGCAACTAGTCTTTTAACAAATAGGTTTTCTTTACATATAGTTGACAAGCAAATGCAGTTCCTATATTCCTCAGTATATATTGTGGTTCATTTAGATCCCCCCTAGGAGATATTCCTTTCCCACCAAAAACTGTCTTAACCGCTTCCTCTATTACTTCGCAAAATTGATTGTAACTAACATCTCTATCGTTTGCCTTTAATGCAAGATCAATCAACTTTCCAATTTCTAGTATTGAACAGACCGGCTTCAAAATTACAACTACAATTAGTGATGCAACCGCTAGTTTATCATATTTCTTATTAACAGGCGGATTTATAATCTTTAACTTCACATAATTGTTAATCATCGTTTTGGTTACGACTTTCTTTTCCCCATCTTCCAAAATCGGCTTTAACCATTTGTCTATTAGTGAAATAACTTGTTCCAAATAAAGGTCAACATCTGGAATATCATCCCATCTTGGTAATTTAAAATTATTTTCCATACTTTCTTTTCTCCTTTGGCTATAAAAAGAATATCATATGTTATTTTTATTGTCAACTAGTTGACAAATTACAATTAACGTTGTAACATAGTATTAATTACTACATAACCTAGTGGTTATTATCAACGAAATTAACACTCACGAAAGGGAACAATAAATGAATAAGCTACCAATAGAATTCCAAAAGCCCCATTATTCTGATTTTAAAGATTTTTTTGCAGATATTGCAACTAGATATTCAGGTAAAGAGGCTTTTATTTTAAAGAAAAAGGTTAAAAAAGAAATAACTTATACATCAGTTAGCTATGATCAATTTTGCTTGGATGTAAAAGCTGTTGCCACAGCATTGCTAAACCTTGGCTACGAAAACAAAAAAATTGCAATTATAGGAGATAACTCTTACAATTGGCTTTTGGCATACTATGCGACTCTAGCTGGTGTTGGCATTGTAATACCATTAGACAAAGGTCTAACATTTGAAGAAACACTATCCTCTATAACACGTAGTGAAGCTGATATTTTATTCTTTGATGATGGTCACCTTGAAACTGCAAAAAAAATACAAGATGAACATTCTACAACAGTAAACCTATTTGTAAATCTTAATAGTTCAACTGATTTTATAGAACTTGAAACTATTAAGAGCCAAGGGCTTGAATTAATCAATAATGGAAGTACTGCATATGATGAAAAAGTAATAGATAAAGACGAAGTAACTATTTTACTTTTTACTTCTGGTACAACATCAATGTCTAAAATAGTTGCACTTACTCAGCAAAATATACTTTCAAACTTATATGCACTTCAATCTTCTGAATTTATTTTTGAAGGCGAGCGTAGTTTAGCACTTCTACCACTACATCACACTTTTGGTTCAACAGGAACACTGCTAATGTTAGCATCTGGTGTTAGTACAGCATTTTGTGATGGTCTTAAATACATTAATAAAAATCTTATAGAGTATAAAATCTCTGTATTTTTCTGTGTTCCTTTGCTTATAGAAAGTATTTACAAGAAAATAATGACAAAAGTAAAAAAAGAAGGCAAAGAAAAAACTTTTAATACTATGATTAAGCTAACTAGATTTCTTTTGAAGTTCAAAATTGATATTAGACGTAAAGTATTTGCTAGTATACACGAACAATTAGGTGGACATCTAAGACTTTTAATTACTGGAGCTTCTGCAATTGATAAAAAAGCATTGGAATGTTTCCTAGACCTTGGTATTGTTGCTGTACAAGGCTATGGACTTACCGAAACTTCCCCTGTTGTATCTGCCGAAAATAACAATAATATTAGAATCGGCTCAGTAGGTAAAGCAATGTGCAACGTTGATATTAAAATCAACGAACCAAACTCCGAAGGTATTGGTGATGTATTTGTTAAAGGTCCAAATGTAATGGTTGGTTATTATCAAAACCAAGAAGAAACAGATAAAGTGTTTGTAGATGGTTGGTTTAATACAGGTGACCTTGGATATATTGACAAAGATGGGTTCTTATTTTTGAGTGGTCGTTCCAAGAATGTTGTTGTTCTCAAAAATGGTAAAAATGTTTATCCAGAAGAAATCGAGTTATTAATTTCAAGTCTACCATATGTAGCAGAAAACTTTGTCTTTGGTATGCCTAAGGCAGACGATGAAACAGATCTTATCCTTGGGGTTAAAATAGTATATAATGGAGAATATATAAAAACCACCTACGGTGATATCTCCACTGAAGATTTAGAAAAAATAATTAAAAATGATATAGATAAAATAAATGAAACTATGCCTCATTACAAAAATTTAATTCGTGTAATAATAACTGACGAGCCTATGATTAAAACATCTACAGCAAAAGTCAAAAGACACGAGGAAATTGAACTAATTAAAAGACATTTCAAGTAAACAAAATACCATTTATGATTTTTCATAAATGGTATTTTTTATCTTATTTTTCAAAGTAATTAACAAAATCTTCTTCACTGTTAATATATATATCAGCTAATTCCATTATTTCGCTCTGGTGATTTTTTGACCAAATGTCATTAATACCTACAACCTTAAACCCTGCATTTTTGCAAGTTCTAATAGCATGGATTGCATCTTCAAATACATATGTTTCTTCTTTTTGAGTTCCAAGACATTTTAATGCCTCTTCAAAAATAATTGGTTCTTCCTTACCTGCTCCTACTTCAGTACATGTAAAAATTTCTTCAAAATATTCTTCTATATTGTTGTTTTTTAGTGCTGCAATAACCATATATCTGTCAGTTGCAGTTGCAACACTCATTTTTACACCTTTTGCCTTAAGTAGCTCTAGAAGATTAAGTATTCCAGCCTTTAATTTTATTTCGTTGGCGTATAGATTATCTATCATACTATTTACACCTTTAATAATGTCTTCGCACTCATCCTTTAGCCCATAATTTTTTTTCATAAACATTGCTGCGTCTACAATTGACATTGTGAGTATTTCTTCGTCTAAATTTTCCGCTGGAACAATGCCTCTTCCTTTTAAATACTCCGATCCAATTTTTTGCCAAACATGCATGGAATCTAGTAACGTTCCATCTAAATCAAAAATTGCGCCTTTAATTATCATATCCAAATTCTCCTTTTCTTAAACATGATACCACTTGTTAGTTAATTTTAAAACCCCTTCATTTTGAAGGGGTTTATGGTTTTATCTAATTACATACTTTCGTGGAAAGTTCTCTTAATTACTTCTCTTTGCTGTTCCTTAGATAATCTACTAAAGTTTACTGCATAACCTGAAACTCTAATTGTTAGAGTCGGATATTTTTCTGGGTGCTCCATAGCATCTTCAAGTAATTCTCTATCAAGAACATTTACATTTAGATGGTGTGCACCTTGAATAAAGTATCCATCCAAAATACTTACTAGATTGTCAATTCTCTGGTCCTCACTCTTGCCTAAAGCATTAGGTACAATTGAGAATGTATTTGAAACTCCATCCTGACAAATATCTCTGTATCCAATTTTTGCAACTGAGTTTAATGATGCTAATGCTCCATTTTCGTCTCTACCATGCATTGGGTTTGCGCCTGGTGCTAAAGGTTCTCCAAGTTTACGTCCATCTGGAGTACTTCCTGTTTTCTTTCCATACATTACGTTACTTGTAATTGTTAGTGCAGATAGTGTATGTTTTGAATTTCTATAAAACGGATGTTTCTTTAATTCTTTTGAGAAGTAACTTGCAACATTTACAGCAAAATCATCTGCTCTGTCATCATCGTTACCATATTTAGGGAAATCCCCTTCAACATCAAAGTCAATAGCAATTCCATTTTCATTTCTAATAGGTTTAACCTTTGCATATTTAATTGCAGATAAAGAGTCTGCTACTACTGATATACCTGCCATTCCATAGGCTGTTAGTCTTTCAACATCTGTATCATGTAATGCCATCTGACTTGATTCATAGGCATATTTATCATGCATGTAGTGAATAATATTTAACGCATCAGTATAAAGCTCTGCTACATAAGATAAAACCTTCTTGTAGTTGCTGTAAACCTTGTCAATTTCAAGTACATCGTCTGTAATAGGCTCAATTCCTGGAATAACTTTTTTGCCTTTGATTTCATCAACCCCACCATTAATTGCATATAGTAGAGATTTAGCAACATTAGCTCTAGCTCCAAAGAACTGCATTTGTTTACCAATTGCCATTGCAGAAACACAACAAGCTATACCATAATCATCCCCATAAATAGGTCTCATTACATCATCATTTTCGTACTGAATAGAATCTGTTGCAATACTCATCTTTGCACAATAATCTTTGAAATTCTTAGGTAAATATTGGCTCCATAAAACTGTTAAGTTTGGCTCTGGTGCTGTACCGATATTTGTTAATGAGTGTAAAAATCTAAATGAAGTCTTTGTTACTAATGCTTTACCATTAATTCCTACGCCACCTATAGATTCAGTTACCCAAGTTGGATCTCCACCAAATAATTCATTGTATTCTGGAGTTCTTAAATGCCTAACTAATCTTAGTTTAATGATAAATTGATCTATTATTTCTTGTGCTTCTTTTTCTGTAATAACCCCATTCTTTAGGTCTCTTTCAATATAAATATCAATGAATGTAGATGTTCTACCTAGAGATGTTGCTGCACCATTATTTTGTTTAATACCAGCAAGGTATGCCATGTATAAATGCTGCACTGCCTCTCTTGCAGTTGTCGCTGGCTTTGTGATATCCACACCATATTTACTAGCCATAGAAACAATTCTCTTCATTGCTTTGATCTGTTCCTGTACTTCTTCTCTTAATCTAATTCTTTCTTCTGTCATTGGGCCATCTAGGTTTTCTAAATCTTCCTTCTTCTTTTGCGCCAAAAAATCCATACCATATAGCGCAACTCTTCTATAGTCTCCAATGATTCTGCCTCTACCATAAGCATCAGGAAGCCCTGTCAAAAGCCCTGCACTTCTAGCATCTCTAACTCTTGCTGGATATGCATCAAATACACCTTCATTATGTGTCTTGTGGTACTCTTCAAAATGAGCTAGAATTTCTTCATTCATTTTGTATCCATACTGCTCAAGAGCAGATGTAGCCATTCTCATTCCACCATAAAGGTTAACTATTCTCTTTAATGGTTTGTCTGTCTGAAGTCCTACAATTACTTCGTTCTCTTCATCAATATATCCAGGAGCAAAATTATCTATGCCAGATACTGTATCTACATCAACGCCAAGGATACCTTTTTCAACTTCTTCTACAATTAGATCATGGCACTTAGCCCAAACTTTATCTGTTTTTTCTGTAGTACCTTCTAAGAATTTGTCATCGCCTTCGTATAGTTTATAGTTTTTTTGTATAAAATTTCTTACATCTATTTCTTCTGTCCAAATACCTTCTTTGAAATCGTTCCATCCTTTGTTCATTCTTATATCCTCCTTAAATAAAATATTTATCCTGTAATTTTTTTGTAACTTCTTTGTCCATTGCCGAAACACCCTCTAACGGATATTTCATGTCCATAGCTTCATATTTATTCTTGCCTAAAAGGTGATATGGCAAAAGCTCAACCTTGACTACATTTGAAAGAGTTTTAACATATTCACTTAACTTGGCAATATGCTCTTCACTATCTGTTATACCTGGCACAACAACATGCCTAACCCACATTGGAATGTTCATTTTTGTAGCTGTTTCCAAGAAGTTCAAAGTTTCACTATTGTTTCTTTTAGTAATATATTTGTAGCCTTCCTCATCAAAATGTTTTATATCGTAGATTATCAAATCTACATACTTTAGAATTTCTTCATAGCCGGACGCACCAACACCAGCCGTGTCAATGCAAGTATGAATTCCATTTTCTTTTAGGCCTTTGAGCAGTTCTATTAAAAACTCCTTTTGCAATAGTGGCTCTCCACCAGATATAGTAACCCCACCAGTATCTTTGTAATACGGTTTATATCTTAATACCTTTTTTATTATTTCTGAAACATCTAAAAGTTCGCCTTCATTTAATTTCCAAGTATCTGGATTATGACAGTAAATACATCGCAAGTTGCACCCTTGCAAAAATATTACAGTTCTCACGCCTGGACCGTCAACCAAACCCATACTTTCAATAGAATGTACATAACCTTTCATACGCTTTCCTCCATAAAAGTACCATAGGAATAAAAAAGAGCCCACTAATCTGGTACTCTGCCCAGACGGTCGGCTCTCTAAAAATCATACTTCACGTGGTTATTCCACTGTTCCGTCAGTCATACGATTTCGATATTTTGAATATACTATATCTAGTGTTAATTGTCAATACTGTTTACAAAATAATTTAAACAAAAATCTCAGGTTCTTTTCGTGATGCACATTTAATCATAAACCCTTTTGCTGCTGTCTTATATTTAATCCCATGAAATCCTCTTGCGCCAATATCACATATACTAATACATGCTGTGCATGTTATACACTTGTATTCATTGGTCACTGCAATATCCTTAATATCAATAGCATTAACTGGGCAAATATCTACACATTTACCGCACCCTGTACATGTCTTTTGGGTGTCAGGTTGAACCGAAATTGTTCCATAAGGTTTGTATGGGTAATTTCCCTTTACATCAATTCTCTTGTAATCATTATCTTTTATCTTTGCTAGCACTTCTTTGCAAAATCTTTTAATTATCTCTTCGTCTTTACTATCTGGTCTATCTGCTGCAACCTCAGTAAATATCGTATGTTTTGAAATAAATGCACCTGCAGCTACAACTCTAAAATTATTCTCTTTCAAAATATTTTCAAGTTCAAGTAAAGCGTCATCATAGTCTCTATTCCCGTAAACCACTATTGAAATTGCATTTGCACCATTACCATTAAACTTGCCCAACATTTCTGGACAAATTTTGGGAATCCTCCCTGCAAAAACTGGCATTAGAACTATAACTAAATCATTTTCTTTAAACTCAACTACCTCTTTAGGTGGATTTAGTAACAAATCGTAATTCGTTCCTACCTTTCCAAGATGTGTCTCTAGTTTATCGGCAATTAATTTTGTTCCCCCCGAAGGGCTAAAGTAGATTTTTCCAAAAGTTTCCATAATCATTACTCCTTTGATGATAATATCAACGTCTACATTTGTAGTATACTCCTCAATTACATAAAAAAAAAGAAGTATAAGCAAATTTACAAAAATCATTTTTACTACCAGTAAAAGTTCTAAATACATTATATTATACTTGTCTTTTTTGTGGTAAAATTAACTAAAGGACAGAAAGAAGGTATATTATGAAAAATGAAATATCAAGAAGAATCAACAAGCTAAGAGAGCTGATGATTAGCAACAACATAGATGCTTATTACATTGGAACAGATGACTTCCATCTATCTGAATATGTAGGCGACTATTTTAAGTGTAGAGAATATATGTCAGGTTTCACTGGTTCCTCTGGCACACTTATTGTCACCAATCAAGAAGCCCACCTTTGGACTGATGGCAGGTACTTCATTCAAGCTGCAAAGCAGCTTTCTAACACTGAAATCAAACTTCAAAAAATGGGAGAAAAGAACGTTCCAACAATTACAGAATTTTTGTCAACAAACTTAATCTGTGGTGATAGGCTTGGACTTGACGGTCGTACCATTTCTCTTGAGTTTGGTACAGCGTTAAATAATGAACTTTCAGCAAATGGTGTATCTTTAGTCACTAATCTTGACTTAGTAGATCAAGTGTGGACAGCTAGACCAGAATTATCCAAAGCACCCGCATATTTAATAGATGAAAAATATACAGGGATTCATTCAACAAACAAAATCGCAAATTTGCGCAATGAATTGACTAAAGCAAATGTTAATGGACACATACTAACAACTCTAGACGATATCGCTTGGCTTTTAAACATTCGTGGTGCTGATATAGATTTCAACCCACTCATTCTAAGCTATGCATATATTTCACAAAATGAGTTCATATTGTTTGCAGATGAATGTAAATTTAATACTGAAATGTCAGATTACCTTAAAGGCCTTGACATTACAATTATGCCTTACAATCATATCTACACATTCGTAGATACCCTCAAAAAAGATATGTCAATTTTAATTAGTCCTGAATTTACAAATTACGAGATAGGATCAAAGTTAATGGAAAGATTAAAAGTAGTTCTAGCAGTAAATCCAACAACCACTGCAAAGGCAATCAAAAATTCCATTGAAATTGCTTCAACAAAAGAAGTCCATCTCAAGGATGCAGTTGCCATGATTAGATTTATAAAATGGCTAAAAGAAAACGTTGCAACAGGGCAAATAACAGAATTAAGCGCAAGCAAAAAACTATATGAGTTTAGAAAAGAACAAGGTTGCTTTGACGAAAGTTTTGCTGCAATTGTAGGCTATAATGCTCATGGTGCTATTGTCCATTACGAGGCAACTGAAGAAACAGATGTTAAACTCTTAGATGAAGGTTTAGTTTTAGTTGATACAGGCGGACATTATATGGGAGGAACGACCGATATTACTAGAACAATTGTACTGGGCCCATTAAGTGATACTATGAAGTTACACTTCACAGCGGTTTTGTCGGGTATGTTTGCCCTTGGAAATGCAGTTTTCCCAAATACATTTGCGGCTGCACAGCTAGATGTTATTGCTAGGAGCCCCCTATGGAAATTAGGTTTAGACTACAACCATGGTACAGGTCATGGTGTTGGTCATATGCTTAACGTCCATGAATTTCCAAATAATATTAATTGCAAGAATGTTGGTTACTCTGTGCCAATGGAAGCTGGTATGATAAACTCTAACGAACCTGGGCTTTATATTGAAGGGGAATACGGCATTAGACACGAAAACGAAATGCTTTGTGTTAAATCCGATGTTAGCCCAGAGTTATTAGCATTTGAATACTTAACTTTTGTTCCTTTTGATCTTGCAGGCATTGATTTATCATATATTTCAAATGAAACACGAGAGTCTTTAAATACATATCATCAAATTGTATTTGAGAAAATTTCACCTTTACTTAATCCAGATGAGGTTTCTTGGCTCAAAAATGCAACACAAAAAATATAATCAAAAATTTTAAATTTATAAGGGCTACAGCAATTATGCTATAGCCCTTATCTTATACTCTTAACATTCTATATCCAACTCCCACATGAGTTTGAATATACTGATTCTTGCCATCGAGTTTGTCTATTTTTTTTCTTAATGTTGCCATAAAAACCCTTAGAGATGCCACATCACTATCCCATGAACTTCCCCAAATTTCCTGTGTAATATATTTATGTGTCAACACTTTGCCTACGTTTTTGGAAAGCAAAACTATTAATTTAAACTCTATTGGTGTAAAATGAATTTCTTTATCATTCATGTATCCACACCCTGCACTATAATCAATTTTCAAATTTCCATTTATAAATATTGATTTTTCAAGGTTTTCACTATTCGGAGTGTGATTTAACCTACGAAAGGTAACTCTCAACCTTGCAAGTAATTCTTCAACCGAAAAAGGTTTCGTCAAATAATCATCAGCCCCAAAATCCAGCGCTTCAATTTTATCTGTTTCCTCACTTCTCGCACTTATTACAATAATAGGAACATTTGACCATGTACGAATTTTTTTAATTACCGATACACCATCCATATCAGGTAGCCCAAGGTCAAGCAAAATCACATCAGGTTTATGAGTAACAGCCTCAAGTATAGCATCTTTGCCAGTTACCGCTACATGATATTTATATTCTTGTGTTTCCATAGTTGTCGAAATTAAATTTCTAATAGCACTATCATCTTCAACTACTAAGATCGTTGGTTTATTCATGTAATACTACCTCCTCTGCTGGTAATGTAAAACGAAAAACAGTTCCCTTAGGAATATTATCAAATACAGAAATCTCACCTTCATGTGCCAAAATTATTGATTTGCACAACGCTAGCCCAAGTCCCAAGCTACGTCTACTATCTGCAAGTTTATTGTCTGTATAAAACATATCAAATATTTTTTCTTTTGATTCATCTGATATGCCATTGCCGTTATCTGCAATGTCAACAACAATTTCATCTTTAATTTTTCTTACCAAAATTTCAATATTAGAACCTTCCTCGGTATATTTAATTGCATTTTCCACGATATTGATGATTACTTGCATTATCAATCTTGCATCCATTTTGGCAAGTAAAAACTCGTCCTTTTGGTTAACTATTATATTATGAGTCGCATTTCTCCTTTTGATTTGTGATAATGCCTCTTCAACAACTTCCTCTACAAGTTCAGCATTAAAATTAAGATTCATTGTTCCATCAGAAAGTCTTGTTACAGAAAGCAGGTTTTCTACTAAATTGATTAACCAAAGAGAATCATCATATATGCCCTTATATAAATCAATTTTCTTATCCTCTGCAATCGCTGTCCCACTTGAAAGAAGTATTCCTGCATTGCCTGAGATAGATGTTAGAGGTGTTCTAAGATCATGAGAAATCGCCCTCAAAAGGTTAGCTCGTAGCTGTTCGTTCTTTGCCAAAACAGCTGCCTCTTCACGTTCTTCTTGCACCTTTTTGTTCTCCATTGCAAGAGCACACTCACCTAAAACTGATAGGACAACGCTGTTTTCGAAGGCTTCTAAAGGCTCATTATCTGTAACAATACCTACAACGCCATAAACCTTATTCTTAACCCTTACTGCCAAATACAAGCATTTAGCATTTCCTAACGTGTTAGTAGTCGCCCCTGCATGTTTATTATTTTTAAAAACCCACGCAGCAACAGCTTTTTCGTTTTCACTAATGTAATCATTATTTACATCTGTTTCAAGCGACATAAACACAGTTGGAGAACCAAGCTTGTTGTCCTCAACTGCATAAAACACTATATCCTTGCCAAGTAACTTCATTAATTGTTTAACTGTAACTGCCACAATACCTGCAGTAGCATTTTGTGATTGAAGTAATTGGTTTGTCTCAAGTAGGATTTTAGTTCTAAATGCCTTTTGAGAGGTTTGTCTAGCACTTTCCTTTATTTTTACTGCAAGGGAACTTGTAATAAATGCAGATACAAACATAATAAAAAATGTTGTTGCGTAACCTGCATCGTAAGCATTTAAAGTAAACCTTGGCTCAGTAAATACAAAATTAAATACAAGCACACTGAGAATTGAAGATACTAAACTATAAATCCGCTGGGTTGTTACAACTGCAGTTATTAATACACTTAAAATATATATTGTAATTGTATTAGCCTCGCTAAATCCAACCTCATAAAAAAACACACCTATGAAAGTTGCGGACAAAAGTATTGCTATACTTTTAATTAAATCTGAAATCTCAAATTTAAAACCAGGCGGTTTAATAGCCGCTTTATATCTATCATTTTTCCTATTTGGGATGATGCATATTTCTATATCACTTGTTATTCTAGTTAATTTTTCTCCTAAGGAAGATCCACCAAAAGTTTTATTTCTCTTCCAATTATTTTTACCTAAAATTATTTTTGATGTTCCAGACATTCGTGCAAATTCTGCAATTTGGAACGGCACATCATCTCCATATACTATTTCTATTTTGGCACCAAGTTGCTCTGCTAAACGCATATTGTTTCTAAGAACCTCTTTGTCCTTTTCACTTATACCACTTGATTTTGGTGTTTCTACATAAAGAGCCATAAAGCTACCCTTAAAAACATTTGCCATTCTAGCTGCAGTTCTAATTATCCTGCTATTTGATGCCGATGGAGATATACAAACAAGTATGTTTTCTTCTACCTCAGCATCACCGCCAGAAAGTTTATTTCGCTCTGAACGTCGATTAACTCTATCGGCAGATCTCCTAAGAGCAATTTCTCTAAGAGCAATTAAATTTTCAATGCTAAAAAAGTTACCAATAGCCCTATGTTTTTGCTCACCCACATATATTTTACCTTCGTTTAATCGTCTGATTAATTCTTCTGGTTCAATGTCAACAAGTTCAACTTGCTCTGCCCCATCAAATACATGATCTGGTATTCTCTCACGAACTAAAACTCCTGTAATTGATGCAACAACATCATTTAAACTTTCAAGGTGCTGAACATTTACTGTTGTGTAAACATCAATACCAGCCTTCAAAAGTTCTTCAATATCTTGGTATCGCTTTTTGTGTCTGCATCCTTCAACATTAGTATGTGCCAGCTCATCTACTAATATTATTTCTGGATTTCTCTTTATTGCAGCATCTATATCAAAATCTCTTACATCTATGCCCTTATGCTTGGTCTTTAGTGGCTGCATAACTTCAAGCCCCGAAAGAAGTGCCGTTGTTGCAGGTCTTGTGTGAGGTTCTATATATCCTACAACTACGTCAATTCCCCTATCTTTGGCACTATGGGCTGCTTCAAGCATGGTAAATGTCTTACCAACACCTGCAGCATATCCAAAAAATATCTTTAAATGTCCTCTTTGTGTACCTTCAGCCTCTTCTTTAATTTTTTTTAAAATGTCATCTGGATCAAGCCTCTTGCGTTCCATATATTATTTCCTCCGTTTGATGTACATATTATATCATAAAATTTATAAAATCCCATCAATCATTAGATTCACTTCCAAAACATTAACTGTTTTTTGTCCAAATATGCCTAGGAATTCGCCTTTGGTAGCCTTGTCAATATATCTAGAAACAGTTTCTTCACTTATGTCATTTGCTTTTGCTAATCTTTCAACTTGATATTTAGCAGCTGCAACAGATATTGCTGGGTCAAGTCCACTACCTGAACCTGTAACAAGCTCATTTGGAACAGGCTCCATTTCATTGCCATTTGCTTCCTTTATTGTTTCTACCCTTTGAGCAACTATTTTTCTAAATTCTTCACTTGCAGGGCTCATGTTAGATGGAGCAGAATACATTAATCTTTCCCCATCTTTATTTTTATAAGTGTTTACATCAATGTTCATAATTCTACCCCACATATGTTTGTCAGAATCATAATATTGTCCCATATGTTCAGAGCCATATTTAGTACCATCTATTTCAATAATACTACCGTTTGCTTGCTTTGCAAAAAAAGTTTGTCCCAAAACTGTTATTACGCCAGTGTAAAGAATCCCACATATCAATGTCATAATCAATAAAAACTTTATTGATTTCGCAAATACATTCATTTCTTTTCTCCTTCCTACATTCCCATCATTACTAAAAGCATATCGATTAACTTAATTGCTATAAATGGTGCAATTAGCCCACCAACGCCATAAATTAGTAAGTTGCTCTTTAATAATTTTCCTGCTGACACTTCTCTGTATTTAACCCCTTTTAGCGCCAAAGGTATAAGGGCAATAATAATTAATGCATTATATATTATCGCACTAAGCACTGCTGTCTCTGGAGAATGTAAATTCATTACATTTAGAACTCCAAGCTGAGGATATATACTAATAAATAAAGCAGGTATTATAGCAAAATATTTTGCTAAGTCATTGGCAATAGAAAAAGTCGTTAAACTTCCCCTTGTCATTAATAGTTGCTTACCTATTCTAACAATATCAATTAATTTTGTTGGTGATGAATCAAGGTCAACCATATTTCCAGCTTCTTTTGCTGCTTGTGTTCCCGTATTCATTGCAACTGCAACGTCTGCTTGTGCTAGCGCTGGTGCATCATTTGTACCATCACCTGTCATAGCTACAAGGTGCCCATTTGCCTGAAAATCCCTAATCATTTCAAGCTTGCCTTCTGGTGTTGCTTCTGCTAGGAAGTCATCAACACCTGCTTCAGCTGCTATTGCCGCTGCTGTCAAAGGATTATCACCTGTAATCATTATAGTCTTAATTCCCATACGTCTTAAATCATTGAATTTTTCTTTTACACCTTGCTTAATAATATCTTTTAGATAAACAACCCCTAAAACTTTATGATTCTTTGACACAACTAAAGGTGTGCCACCTTTTTCTGCTATTTTTCTCACCACATCATCGCACTCATCACTATAAGTATTTCCAGCTGCAATTACATATGATTTAACAGAATCTGCTGCACCTTTACGAATTTCATTTCCATCAAAATCCACACCACTCATTCTAGTTTTTGCAGTAAAAGGTACAAATGTCATCCCCTTGCCTTTTAAATCTCGTCCTCTAATATCAAATTGTTCTTTTGCAAGAACTACAATGCTTCTGCCTTCTGGTGTCTCATCTGCTAATGATGATAACTGGGCTGCATCTGCTAATTCTTTAATATCTACACCATCTACTGGTATAAATTCTGAAGCCTGTCTATTACCAAGAGTTATTGTCCCTGTTTTGTCAAGCATTAATATATCAACATCTCCTGCTGCTTCAATAGCTCTACCGCTCATTGCAAGTACATTGGCTTGGTTCAGCCTACTCATTCCTGCAATTCCTATTGAAGATAGTAAAGCTCCAATTGTTGTTGGCGCTAGACAAACAAGAAGTGCTACCAATGTTGTCACTGACGTTGGATTTTTAATTCCTGCTAATGATGCTGTAAAATTTGAATAAGCATAAAGTGAAAGTGTTACTAATATAAATATAATTGATAATGCTACCAAAAATATTTGTAAAGCAATTTCATTTGGAGTTTTCTTTCTAGCAGCTCCTTCTACCATGGCTATCATTTTGTCCAAAAAGCTTTTACCTGCTTCATTTACAATTTCAATAATAATCCAATCTGAAAGAACCGTTGTACCACCAGTAACAGCACTTCTATCTCCGCCACTTTCACGAATTACAGGTGCTGATTCCCCTGTAATTGCACTTTCATCAACTGATGCAGCTCCATCAATAACATCACCATCAGCTGGAATCTGCTCGCCAGCCTTTACTATAACTATGTCACCTTTTTTCAAAAGCGCTGATGAAATATTTTCTATTTGATCCTTTGTCTCTATACTCTTTATTTTATGAGCTTCTACATCCTTTTTTGCAGCTCTCAATGAATCTGCTTGTGCTTTACCCTTACCTTCTGCAATTGATTCTGCAAAGTTTCCAAACAATACAGTAAACCATAAAATTATTGCAATAGCTAGAGTATAATATGATGGAGCATCACTAACACCCATTAATGATGCGCCCCATAGTATTGTAGTTAAAATTGATGATATATATACAAGAAGCATTACAGGATTTTTTACTTGTGTCTTAGGTGATAGTTTCACAAAAGAATCCTTAACTGCCCTTCCTATAGTATCCATTTTCATAGTTCCTTGTTTAATCATTTCTATACTCCTCCTATACTAAACTTCCAAAAAACTCAGCAATAGGTCCAAGTGCCAAAGCTGGTACAAAGCTTAATGCGCCTATTAGTAAAACAACAAATATTAGTAAAAATACAAATGTACCGTTTGTTGTTGATAATGTACCTGCTGTTTCAGCAATTTTCTTTTTCTTTGCAAGACTTCCTGCAATTGCAAGTGTACCCACTATAGGTAAAAATCTAGCAAATAACATTGACATTCCTAATGATATATTTCCAAACAATGTGTTACCATTGTATCCTGCAAATGCAGAGCCATTATTCCCACCAGCTGATGTATATGCATACAGCATTTCAGAAAATCCATGGGCGCCTCCATTAGCAAGGTTATCTATAGTTCCTGGAAGCATTGCACTAATACCACTGCCAATTAATATCGCTGCAGGAGTTGCTAAACAAACTAGTACAGCCCATTTCATCTCGTATGGCTCTATTTTTTTGCCTAAAAATTCTGGTGTTCTTCCAACCATTAGACCTGCAATAAATACAGTTAATATTGCAAATGCTAACATACCATATAATCCTGATCCAACACCACCAAATATAACTTCTCCTAGTTGCATCTGTAACATTGCTACAAGTCCTCCAATTGGAGTGTAACTATCTATCATTGAGTTTACAGAACCACTTGATGCTGCTGTTGTAAATGCTGTCCAAGTCGATGATGCGGCAATACCAAATCTACTTTCTTTGCCTTCCATATTTCCACCAGCTTGCTCAACTGTTGTCATATTAACAGCACCATCTTGCGCAAGTTGTGCTGTAGCCATTTGTTCATTAACAGCAATTGTACTTAGAGCAACTACTAAACATATAAACATTGCCATAAATATTGCTACCCCTTGTCGTTTATTTTTGATATTTCTACCAAATGTAAAACAAAGAGCTACTGGGATAAGCAATATTGAAATCATTTCAATTAAATTTGTAAATCCATTTGGATTTTCTAGTGGGTGTGCAGAGTTAGTTCCAAAGAAACCACCACCATTGGTTCCTGTCTGTTTAATTGCAACCTGACTTGCCGCTGGTCCCTGTGGTACAAATTGCTTTGTAACAATTTCAGCATCTTTTACGATGTTATCTTCTACTTTTACCGTTTTATTTTCCAAATCTATTTTTGCATCTTTGATAATCTCCCCTTCTGCTGTAACTGCAATAGGTTCAAGTAATGCAACTTCTTGTGCTTGGTTCATATTTTGAACAACACCACCACCAACAAGTAGCATAGCTATTACAATATTAATTGGAATCAGAACATGAATAAGAACTCTTGTCATGTCTTTGAAATAATTACCAACACCTTTTTCATTTATCCTTGTAAAGCCTCTAATTAATGCAAACAATACTGCTATACCTGTTGCTGCTGATACAAAGTTCTGAACTGTTAATCCTAATGCCTGTGTCAAGTAGCTCAAAGTGGCTTCTCCACTGTATGACTGCCAGTTTGTATTTGTTATAAAACTAACCGCAGTGTTAAAGGATAAGTCAGGAGCAACACCTTGAAGGTTTTGTGGATTGCCTGGCAAAAATCCTTGAGCTAGCTGTAAACCAAATACAACTAAAAAGCTTACTCCACTAAATACTAATGCACTTAATGCATATTTTTTCCATGTCATTTCCTGGTTCTTATCTATCTTTATAACTTTATATACTAAGTTCTCACAAGGAACTAATATTTTGGACAAAAAAGTTTTTTCTCCATTCATAACTTTTCCAATATATGCTCCAAGTGGAATTCCAAGTCCTACCAAAATTATTAAATACATTGCATATTCTATAATTATATCTCTCATTGCTTATCTCCTCTTAATAAAATCACTACATAATACACTAGTAACGAAACCATTACTCCGCCAATAATTGGTATCAATATTCCCATGTCTGTCCTCCTTACTTAATAACTGATATACCAAGATTACCACTTTGGGTATTAATTGTGCATTAACATATATATGTAATGTATTAAGATTGTATAAAGATTTATTTATACGAATTTTAGGCATAAAAAAAAAATGAACACAGAAATTCTGTGTTCATTTTATTTCTAATTTAATTGTGTTGTTTAGAATATTCTTTGCTTATTTAGCTGCTGCAGCTGCCTGCTGTGCTGCTACTTCTGCTGCAAAGTCTTCTTCAACTTTTTCGATTCCTTCGCCTACTTCATAACGAAGCATTGAAGCAACTTCCATATCTTTGCCAATAGCTGCACCAGCTTCAGCAACATACTGCTTAACTGTTACATCGCCATTCTTAACAAATTTCTGTTCAACTAGGCAAACTTCTTTGATTTCTTTTTTGATTTTTCCATCAACGATTCTGTCAACCATTTCTGGCTTTTTACCTTCGTTTAGAACCTGCTGAGTTAGGATTTCTCTTTCGTGTGCAATGTATGCTGGATCTACTGAAGATTCATCTAAGAACTGTGGGTTCATTGAAGCAACCTGCATTGCAACGTCTTTACCTACAACCTGAATTTCTTCAACAGTAGCATCTGTTTTAATTCCAACGATTACACCGATTGTTCCGTTTCCGTGAACATAACCGCCATAAACAACTCCTGGCTCTTCGAACTTTTCAAATCTTCTGATGTTCATGTTTTCACCGATTGTTGCAATCTTGTTGTTTAAGCTATCCTGAACTGTACCTTCACCAAATGAAAGAGCCATGAATGCTTCTAGGTCTGCTACATCTGATTCTAATGCTAAGTTTGCTAGCCCTTCAACAAAGTTAATGAAATCATCATTCTTTGCAACGAAGTCTGTTTCTGAGTTTACTTCGATAATAGCTGCTTTTTTGCCATCTGCTGAGAATGCAAGTCTTACAAGACCCTGTGCTGCAACTCTTCCAGCTTTTTTAGCTGCTTTAGCAAGTCCTTTTTCTCTTAGTAGCTCAATACCTTTTTCAATATCGCCATCTGTTTCAACAAGAACTTTTTTGCAATCCATCATGCCTGCGCCTGTGATTTCTCTAAGTTCTTTTACCATCTGTGCTGTTACTGCCATTATTCTGCCTCGCTTTCTGCTACTTCTGAAGTAGCTTCTCCTTCATCGAAACTTTCTCCCTGTCTGCCTTCGATGATAGCGTCAGCCATGCCACCAGCAATTAATTTAACTGCTCTAATAGCATCATCATTAGCAGGAATAATGTAATCAACATCATCAGGGTCACAGTTTGTATCTACGATACCAACAACTGGAATTCCTAGAATTCTAGCTTCTTTAACTGCAATTCTTTCTTTCTTAGGGTCAACAACGAAGATTGCTCCTGGCATACCTTTCATGTCTTTGATACCGCCTAAGAATTTTTCTAATCTTTCATATTCTCTTTCAAGTGTTAGAACTTCTCTCTTACCTAATTTAGCAAAAGTTCCATCTTCAGACATTCTCTTAATATCATTAAGTCTCTTAATTCTAGCAGAAATTGTCTTGTAGTTAGTTAGCATTCCGCCTAACCATCTCTGGTTAACGTAGTACATTCCGCATCTAGCAGCTTCATCTTTGATAGCAGCCTGAGCCTGTTTCTTTGTTCCTACGAATAATACTGGTTTGCCGCTTTCGCCAACTTCCTTCATGAAAGAGTAAGCTTCATCAATCTTTCTTACAGTTTTCTGTAAGTCGATGATGTAAATACCATTTCTTTCTGTAAAAATGTATGGAGCCATTTTTGGGTTCCATCTTCTTGTCTGATGTCCAAAGTGAACACCTGCTTCTAAAAGCTGTTTCATTGAAATTACTGACATATTTTCCTCCTGGTTATTTCCTTCCACTGATACTTCCCTTAAAAGGAGCCAATAAGGCACCACCTTTTAAGTCGTTCAGCGTGATTACTTGTGCGTTCCCTTATGAACAACACCTGTAATATAATACACCATTCCAAGTTCAATTGCAATAGTTTTCAACGCTTTTCTATTATTTTATTCATAATAAAATCAGTAAATTTCTTTTGCGTTTCATAACAAGTATTTTTACCAATAGTTAGGATATTCCCATTATCAAAAACTATTTCACAGTTTCCACATTTGTTAATCCTATTTAAATTTAAACATCTTGTTCTATTACAAAAATAAAACTCCTCACCCAAATATTCTCTGAATTGATCAAAATCCGCTTTAACGTCACAGGTTTCACCATTTACAAGTATTCTCCATCGCCCCTCATCCTTAAAAAAATAATCAACGCTATTAAGCGCAACTTTAGAAACTTCCTTGTTGTTCTTTACAATAATATATTTTTCTAGCATAATTTCCCCTCGTGTATTACCTCTCTACCGGTGTTAACTTTTATAAATTTATATGCGTTTTCAAATAATATATATTAATTAAAAAGCGCCTGGTCCATATAAATATAAACTCGGCGCTAAAATTAGCTTTATTCTTCTCTTCTGTACGTGATATAGTCTTTTGCAATTTCAACAGCAGCCACAGAAACAGGTTTTTCTGGGTTACCATCTTCAACAAGCATAGGTTTACCATCAATAATATCTCTCGCACGCTTTGCAGCAAGAACTACTAAAGTATATCTACTATCAGCTTTTTTTCTAATCTCATTTACGGATGGGTATAACATTACTCTTCCTCCTTGTATTTCTCAATTAACTTATAAATATCTTCTCTGACTTTTGAATGTTCTGCTTCGATGATTGCTTTAACTCTAGCTACAGCATCCTCTAATTTGTCATTAATAACTGCATAATCATATTTGTCGATATATGCAATTTCTTTTAACGCCTTACCTAAACGAAGCTTCAAACTATCTTTTGTTTCTGTTCCTCTACCAGTAATTCGTTCTTCTAAAACCTTCATTGATGGGGGCATTATAAAAATAAAAACACCCTCTTTGTATACGTTTTTAATTTGCATTGCTCCTTGAATGTCTATTTCAAGTAAAACATCATTACCTTTGTTAAGTTCTTCTAATACCAAATCCTTTGGTGTCCCATAGTAGTTTTCAAATACACTGGCATATTCCAAAAATCCATCTGCGTCAATCTTAGATTCAAATTCTTCTTTTGAAACAAAATAATAATTTTTGCCATCTATCTCACCAGGTCTTGGTTTCCTAGTAGTCATGGAAACTGAAAAAACAACATCGTCTTTTTCTTTAAACAGTTCCTTACAAATTGTACCTTTACCCGCACCCGATGGTCCGGAAATAATCAATAAGCGTCCTTTATTCATCATTACTCCTTTTGAATTCTTTTTATGACATTTGATTATATCATTGTTTTGTAATGATTTCAATATTTTTACTCAATATTTTGAACTTGTTCCCTTATTTTTTCAACTTCGCTTTTTATCTCTAAAACAGTTTCTGTCACTTCAAGATCATTAGCTTTTGACCCTATTGTATTAGTTTCTCGATTCATTTCTTGAACTAAAAAATCAAGTTTCTTGCCTTCTGATTTAGTTCCTTTTTTGATTATATTATTTAGCTGAATAATGTGACTATCAAGTCTTACCAGTTCTTCTGTCACATTTGCCTTATCTGCAAAAATAGCAGCTTCCATCAAAATTCTGTCCTCTGGAATTTCAACATTGTTTGCCAAAAGATCACTAATTCTATCCTTTAGTTTCTTTGCGTATATTTCTCCAACAAGTGGTGCTTTAAGCTCGATTTTCTTTACATAGTCTCTAATTAAATCGCCTCGCATCAATAGGTCTTCACCTAGTTTCTCACCTTCAGTTATTCTCATATTATCGAAGTTCTTAATTGCCATTGAAACAGCTGCAGCAATTGTTTCTCGGATTTCTTCTTCACTTTCAACGTCTGGCACTGACTTCATTACATCTGGTAAGCTTGCCAAATATTGAAGAGTAACCTCGTCCTTAAGCGAAAACAATTCCTTTAACTCTGTTAGGTTTTCTAAATATTGCTTTGCCACCATATGATTTAATCTAACTTTTACATCTTCTTCTGTTAAATTTTCAACCATAACTGATATCTCAACCTTGCCTCTTTTGACCGTTTCCTTAATTAATGATTTAATCTGTTCTTCGGCAAAAGCATATCGTCTTGGCATCTTTACATGAATATCAACATATCTGTGATTTACAGATTTCATTTCAACTGTGATGTTTCTTTTTGAATCGGTAAATTCACCTTTACCAAATCCTGTCATACTTTTTATCATACAATTTTCTCCTTTTTACTTCGATTTATGATAATATATATATTATATCACATATAAGAAAGGAAAGGAATACTTTATGGCATTCGACGGAATAACTTGTAGAGCTATAGTGAATGAATTAAACTCCCATTTACTATTAGGTAAAATAGAAAAAGTTTATCAACCAGAAAAAGATGAACTTGTATTTTTTGTTCACACAAAAAATGGAAAGCTCAAAGTATATGCTTCTGTATCAACTAATCATGCTGGAATTTATTTAACTGAGGATAACTACCAAAACCCAGCAAGTCCAAGTAGTTTTTGCATGCTTTTGCGTAAGCACTTACAAAATGGACGAATTGTCGCTGTTACACAAAAGGACTTTGAACGAATAATAGAAATAGACTTTGAAACTCGAGATGAACTTGGATTTAATACAAACAAAAAACTAATTATAGAAATAATGGGCAAGCACAGTAATATAATACTTATTGAAACATCTACTCTCAAAATACTAGATTGTATCAAAAGAGTTTCAATTGATGTAAACAGGGCTCGTCAAATTTTGCCTGGTCTTACTTATGAATATCCACCTTCACAAAACAAGGAAGCCTTTGATACTTATAGTGGGAATACTCTTTTGGAATCAACTAGCCCAAAAGATATTCTTGAAAATATACAAGGCATATCACCTTTAATTGCTCGAGAAATCTTTGAAAGCGAAGATAGACTTGCAAAGCTTAATTCATTTAAGATGCAATTGAGAGATATGGATTTAACTCCTTGCGTTTATTTTGATCAAGATAACACACCTCTTGACTTTCATGTGCTGGAAATAGATTCTTATAGGGAACTTACATGTAAAAAATTCAATACTGTAAGTGAGACTATTTCTTACTATTATGCTCACAAAGAAAGTTCAAACAGAGTTAAACAAAAATCATCTGATCTACATCGCACAGTTTTAAATCTTTTAAAGAAACTATATCTCAAAAAGCAAAGACTTTTAGAAGATATACAAAAAGCCGAAAATGCTGATAAATACAGGCTTTTTGGCGAACTTTTGACTGCTAATCTTCACCAGGTAAAGTCCAGTGATAGCAAAACAACTGTTCTAAATTATTATGACAACAGTCAGGTTACTATTAGTCTAAATACTAGATTAACGCCTGCAAAAAATGCTCAGGCATATTACAAAAAATACAATAAAGCTAAAACCGCAATTGTTGAAAAAAACATTCAGTTAGAAGAAACTGATAGCGAGGTGCAGTACCTTGAATCTGTAATTAGCTTCATTGAGTCTGCAGAAAAAACAGAGGACATTGATAAAATCAAAGATGAGCTTATTGAATGTGGAATCATTAGAAGACGTAAACAAATAAATAGAAATACAAAAAAAATAAAGCCAGAACCATATAAATACGAAAGTTCTGATGGCTTTACAATTTTAGTTGGCCGAAACAACAAGGATAACGATATATTAACATTTAAAACAGCAAATAGAACCGACATTTGGTTTCACACAAAAGACATACCAGGTTCCCACACAATCCTATTTACACAGGGTAAAGAACCTAGTGATGTTGCAATTTTTGAAGCTGCTGCTATTGCTGCTTTTCACAGTAAGGGTAAAGAATCAGAAAACGTACCTGTAGATTATACACAAGTACGTTTTGTCAAAAAACCTTCCGGTGCAAAGCCTGGAATGGTTATATTTACTGATAATAAAACTGTTTATGTTACACCTAAAGCGCCTGAATCCATTCAATAGCTTTAGCAATAACTTCATTACCTTCACTGATTTTGCCACCATTGTGAATTTCATGGCTTAGGCCTTCCCATTCAACATAAGTGCAAATATCACCTTCGTTTTCTTTGATTTGCCTACTACCCACAACACTGCAAACAACATCAGCATCCCCATGCATTAACAGCATGGGTTTTTTGCTGCCCTCACCAGTCTTAGTAATGGTATTATTCGCCATTTTTTTTGCAATTTCAAAACCTTCAAGAGCACACAAAAACGAAATTTTTTCGTGAACTAATGGGTCTTTGTTATATCCTTTTACATTTTTTAAATTACCTAAATCCTTTTCATCGATCTTAGATGAAATCGTTTTTTGCGGGAATATTTTTGATAAAACTTTAATGCTTTTGTACTGATATGACGGAACTGGTCTAACTAAGGTTACCCACGGAGCGGATATAATATAGCCCTCCATAAGGCTATTAAGTTTACCGTTATATCTGTAATTTAAACTAATATTTCCTCCCATACTATGTCCATATAAAACTATAGGAGCATCTGGATGTTTATCCTTGGCATATTCTATTAATAAATCAATATCTCTAAACACTTCCGTTCTTGGTGCACAATGTCCACGTTTACCATAACTTATCCCATGGCCTTTTAAATCCATACTAAATACTGCTATTCCATTTTTATTGAATTCTGAAGCTACTCGATTATATCTAGCTGCGTATTCTCCAATACCATGAATTAGTACAACCATATGCTTTGGATCGTGAATGTCCCACTCATATGCAACAAGTGGACCGTCTTTATAATTGTTTAATACCAACTCTTTCATTAATTTATACCTCCTTTTTCCCGTAAAATGGGGGTGTTTCATTACC
Source organism: Anaerovoracaceae bacterium (assembly GCA_036637375.1). Classification (GTDB taxonomy): domain Bacteria; phylum Bacillota; class Clostridia; order Peptostreptococcales; family Anaerovoracaceae; genus JAVWMQ01. Next base: position 27,783 of record JAVWMQ010000004.1, on the reverse strand, counting down.
AAATCACCTTTTTTTCCCTTTTTGTAATATTTTTACAAAACCCCTTGCCTTATCTCACAAAACGTGATAATCTTATCACACAAAACACTATTATCTATAAAAGTTATATTTCGAATTTAATAGAAAGGAGCGCGAAATGAGTAAGAATAACCAATGCAATCTTTGTGAAACATATTCGTTGCATTCAGTACAGTTTTATGACAAATACATTTGTGAAGACTGTATCGACGATATCAAAGCTTTTGAAATCGATTTCACAAAACTTAAATAGCTATAACTTAAATAGTTGAAACAAATATTGTTTTAACATATACTGGGGTTACTTTCTTTTAATTGCTGCAGATGATTTGCCTTCATATAAATCATCTGTGGCAATTTTATTTTTTCTTTGCTTTAGTGAATTTGCCTTGCTTAGCTTTTGCAAGTCTCTTCTTTGTCTTTGGTTTCATTATTGAATAGCCAAACTTGCCAAGAGGTTCTCTCTTTATTCCAAAATATTCTCCATGGTTATAGCATACCATCTTGGCCTTATCAAGTTCAATTCTACCATTTTCATTAATTAGACTTTCGTCCACATTTACGTTTACTATTTCTCCAATATACATATCATGGGTAGGCATTCTCTTTATATCAACAACCTTACACTCTAAATTCACTGGAGATTCTTTAATCATTGGAACATTTACAACTTTGCCTTTTTCACGAGTCAAATTTTGTACTTCCCATTTATCTAAATCTTTTCCTGATTTAACTCCACAAAAATCAGTAGCAAATGTTAGTTTCTCATTAACTAGATTTATAACAAATTCTTGATTTTCCTCAATGATATGATGAGAAAAACGTTCTTTTCTAATGGATACATAAGTCATAGGTGGTTCAGAATTAATAATACCTGTCCACGCAATTGTAATTATATTATTTTCGCCTTCCATAGTTCCAACTGAAACCATTACTACTGGCACAGGATTTAGCATTGTTCCTGGTTTAAAGCTTCTTTTGTTCATTGCATCTCCTTCTTTAATTTTTCAATTGTTGTTACAAATATTTCCGGAAGTTCACTTGTAAATTCCATATATTCCTCTGTTCTTGGGTGAACAAATCCAAGCAAATAAGCATGAAGCATCTGTCCACTTATCTTATATTTATTTTTTTCTGGTCCATATACAAAATCCCCTAGCAATGGATGATTGATACTTGCCATATGAACTCTAATTTGATGGGTTCTACCTGTTTCAAGTCTTGCTTCAATAAGACAAAACTTAGAATACTTTTCTAAAACCTTGTAGTTCGTTACAGCTCTCTTACCATTTTCATAATCAATAGCTTGTTTCAGCCTATTTTTTTTATTTCTACCTATTGGTGCATCCACTTTGCCCTGATCATCTTTGAAATTGTTATAAACTATTGCCTTGTATCCTCTTGTGATTGTGTGTTCTGCAAGTTGCTTAGCTAAGGAATTATGAGCAAAATCATTTTTTGCTACCATAATTAAACCACTAGTATCTTTGTCAATTCTATGAACTATTCCTGGTCTAATTTCCCCATTAATCGATGATAAACTATCGCCACAATGATGCATAATAGCATTCACCATGGTTCCTTGATAATTCCCAACAGCAGGATGAACTACCATGCCCTTAACTTTATCTATAACCAATACATCTTCATCTTCGTAAACTATGTTTAATGGAATATCTTCTGAAACTATGGCCACCTCTTTGGGCTCTGGTATATCTACTATAATTTCATCACTTTCCTTTAGCTTATATTTTTTAACACTACACTCATTGCCATTAACTTTGACACATCCATCATCAACAAGTTTCTGACAAAAACTTCGAGATTTTTCTTCAATAGTTTTTGCAAGCCACGCATCAAGCCTAATCCCTGCATCTTGTGGCGTAATTATCCATATATTATTTTTCACGTTCTTTTCTTCCCTCCAAAAAAATCACATATATACAAATCAAAAAACACCCTACACAAACACATATATCTGCAAAATTAAATATAGCAAAACTTTTTAAATCAAAATAATCTGTAACACTTCCAAAAATGAACCTATCAATTAAGTTGCCAAGTCCTCCTCCAATTAAAAGTGCAACACTATAAAGCATAATCTTGTCTTTTTTATTTTTATTAATCATCAAATAGTATATGCCCAAAACAACCACTGCTGTTGGTATAGCCAAAAGTACAAATCTTTGACCACTAAACATACTAAATGCAGCACCATAATTTTCAATATATGTAAAAGAAAAAAAATCCCCCAAAAGTGGGTAACTCTCAAATAACTCCATCTGACCTCGCACCATAATCTTAATGATTTGATCAATTAGCACGACAGCAATTATAACAATATAATACATAAAAACTACGGGGCACAAAATGCCCCGCCTCCTAACTAATTTATTCGTACTTAATATTAATTCTAGTTTTGCGATCATCGTCTTCACTTACGCTTTCGCTAGAATTCATACCAAATATAGAACTTAACTGATCTTCTTTTGACTCTTCCAATTTAATTCCAGGTTCGTCATTCATCTTACTAAGTTCTCTTTCTAACATTCTCTTGTATTCTTCTCTAAATACTTTATAATTTCTTGCTAATTCAGCACTTTCTTCTTTTAGTCTTTCTGACTGAAGTTTAGCATCCTTTATTAATATTGCAGCATCAGCTTCTGCGTTTCGCAATAAATTCTGAGCTCTTTTTTCAGAACTTGCTGAAATATCATCCATTAAGGCTTTGGCTGTTTCAAGAGTTTCTCTAATTGAGATATCTGTGCCATCAATGTCACCCTTTTCTTTTTCAAGTGTTGCAACTTGCGCCTTTAGGTTGATATTCTCTTTTATTAACTTTTCTAAATCAAGTGTAATAAGATCAAGGAACATATCAACTTCTTCTTCATTGTAGCCTCTTAGGCTTTTAGAAAAATCTTTGTTTTGAATTTCTGCTGGTGTAATCATCTATCTACCTCCAAGTATCTTTATTAATTCCAGAAAAATCGAATTCACTTCCGCTATCATTTGCAGTTATATCAACATTCTCCGGTGCAAATACAAAAATATTGTTTGCGATTTTTTGTACATTTCCATTTAAAGCATATGTTGCTCCACTTAGGAAATCAAAAATCTTTCTAGCTGTTTCTGAATCAATTCTCTCAAGATTGATAATTACTGGTTTCCTGTCCTTTAAAGAATCCACTAATCTTGGTGATTCATCAAATCCTGTAGGCTCAATTACAACTAACTTAAGTGCTGATGTAGCTCTGCTATTTAAAGGCACTACGTTTTCCCTATTCGTTCTTTGGTAACGAGGTTTTGCGTCTATTGGTTGTCTCTCAATGCGGCTTTCAGCCTCGGCTATTTCTTCTTCTGTGATATCGTCTTCATCGATTTCTTCAATTCCAACTAAATCCTTAAACTTATCGAATACTCCCATGTGATCCTCCTAATAATTAATATACTCTAGTACCAAAAATTGCGCTACCTACTCTCACTAAATTTGATCCTTCTTCCATTGCCACCTTGTAATCGTGTGACATTCCCATTGATAAATATTTAAAATCAAGTCTTTCATGACTAATTTGACTAAACTCATCATATTGCTCTTTTACCATTGCGAAATAACCTCTTACATCTTCTGGATTTTCTTCAAATGGTGCAATACACATCAAGCCTTTAATATTTATATTCGGACACGTTTCTAATATTTCATTTATCATGTCCTTAGTTTCTTCTGTTTTAATACCAAACTTGCTTTCTTCTTGTGCTGGGTTAACCTGTATTAAAATGTCCATCGAAATACCTTGGCTACCTGCTCTTTTATTTATTTCTGCTGCCAATTTCATAGAATCAACAGAATGAATCATAGCTACTTTATCTATAATATACTTAACCTTGTTTGTTTGAAGATGCCCTATTAAATGCCATCTCACTGGTTTTACTTTTTCATATTTATCTAAAATTTCTTGTACTTTATTTTCACCAATGTCTGTTACACCTTCATCAATTGCAACATTTATTTCTTCTGGTGTATGAGTTTTTGTAACTGCAACCAAAAGAACGTTTTCATTTAAGGTGTTTCTTATATCTTCCAGATTTTTTTTAATCTCTTGCATTTAACGCACCTTCCTTAGCTTAAACTTTTATTCTTTTTTTGGTTTTTTGATTATTTCATCATATATCTTTACACTGGAAACAAAGTTTCCTTTTTTATCATAAAAATATCCTTCACTAACTGCTGAGGTTTCCCCATCGTTTCCAAGAACCCTAACGGGAACAAAAGTGTTATCCCCAGTCTTTTGTACAACATATACTCCAACTACACCGTTCTTAGTTGTAATGCAACTATTTGGAACTAATATACCTTCAATATCTAATGTCGTAACCATAGCATCAGCACTTCTAATTTCATTAAAGCCTTTGCAATATCGATTTGTAGAAAGAAGAACTTTCCACTTATCTTTATCTGCGACAATCTTTTCTACTGTACATTTAACCTCGCCTTTTGGAAGTCTAACTTTTACCCTATGGCCTTCTTCATATCTGCTTGTTTTTTCCGAATCTATGAAACACATCATATACCATTTACTATTATCTGTTATTTTATATATCGGTTCTTTTGCTGAAACCTTATCTCTTGATACATCTTCGGCTTTATCAGATAAATCTTTTGCCTTTTCTTCTGTTATTTTATCAAAATTTTCTACTGTAAAATAGTTTTCGTTACCATCAATGAATGTGCTAAATACACCCTTTTGTTTAGCCTTCTCACCATTATAGAATTTAGCATCTGTTCCAAGCTTGTCAATAATATCATTATACTTTGATGTCAAGCTACCTTTTGTATCAGTTTTATCAAAGCCTTCTTTGATTTCATCCTTATCCTTTTTAAAGCGAATAACCTTGCTCCCCGCCTTAATTTGAGTTCCATTCTCTACCCTGTACTCTATCTTACCCGAAGTTGTAGCAGAATAAACAGTTTCATCTCTAAGGATATAAACTGGTACTTCATCTTCTGTGATTAATTCACCATATTCTATAGTTACTGTTGGTGTAACTCTATCTAAGAGTGCCGGAAGCATTTCTGTCGTCACATATATGATACATGCTACCATCACCAAGATTAAAATTGTTTTTCTCTTTATCTTCGGCATAATATATCTCCATATAACATTTTACACCATTTTGCATATTTTTTCCAATATTATTTTTTCTTCTTTGGTTAAAGCAGAAGTATCTTCACAAAACTTTTCAAACAAGTCAGGTCGTCTTTGTTTTGTAAGTTCCAAAGATTTTTCAAACTGCCACAAATGTATAAGTTTATGGTTTCCATTTACTAATACTTCAGGAACACATAGACCTTCATATTCTCTTGGTTTTGTATATTGAGGATGCTCCAATAATCCGGAATAAATAGATTCCTCTGTTGCTGAGGTTTTATCACCTAGCACGCCTGGTACAAGCCTTGCAATTGAATCAATTAAGACTATTGCAGCTGGCTCTCCTCCTGTCAAAATGTAGTCGCCTATTGATATTTCTTCAACATTCCAGTAGTCTAACACTCTTTGATCAACACCCTCATAATGTCCACACAATATTACAAGTTCTTCCTCTTTTGCAAGTTCAAAAACTTTTTCTTGATTAAGAACCTTGCCTTTTGGAGACATATAGATTATCTTTTTATTTCTCGCCCCTACATCCTCTAGACATCTAAATATTGGTTCAGCCTGCATTAGCATTCCAACTCCTCCGCCATAGGGATAATCGTCAACTTTGTTATGTTTATTTAAAGTATAGTCCCTTATATCTGTTAAAGTTATTTCTAACGCACCTTTTTCACAGGCCTTGCCCAAAATGCTGCTTTCTTTAACTGCAACAAACATTTCTTTAAAGAGTGTCAAAACGTTAATCTTCATAAAGTCCCTCTATCACTTTTACCGTAATAATTCTCTTTTCCATATCTATATCCAAAATGAATTCATCAACTCCAGGTATCAAAATATCACTCTTGCCTTCTCTCTTAACAACATAAAGTTTCTGTGGTACATTTGTATTCACATCATCAAGAATACCTAACTTAACACCCTCATGTGAAAAAACTTCCATACCAATCATATCTCTAATATAGTAAACTCCTTCAGGTAGTTCTTCAAGATCGTCCTCAGTAATATATACCATTTGATTTTTTACTGCTTCACTTTGATCTCTATTATCTATACCATCTACTTTCAGTATCACCATATTGTCTTTATATCTTACTTTTTCAATTTTGTGCTTGTTATTTCCAATAAATATTTCTTCAAGTCTTTCAAACCTTTCACGGTCATCTGAGTAGTTATATATTTTCAGCTCACCTTTTAGCCCAACAACATTAACTACTTTTCCTATTGTTATCTTTTCCATATCTCTCCACTTAGTACTTAGGCACATATACTCAAACAGAATATATGTGCCCTAATAATTTATTGAACTATCTCAACTACTACTTTTTCGTTTGCTTTTGTTGCTGCTGCTTTTACAACAGTACGAAGAGCCTTTGCGATTCTTCCGTGCTTACCAATTACTTTACCCATATCTTCTGGGGCAACCTTAAGCTGGACAATAGTAGTCTGCTTGTCCATTGACTTAGAAACTTCTACAGCTTCCTTATTGTCAACTAGTGACTTTGCAATTACCTCAACCAATTCTACCATTAGTCTTCACCGCTTTCTCTCTTAAATGATGCCTGCTTTTTTGAAAAGTGCTTTAACTGTACTTGTAGGCTGTGCACCGTCGCCTAACCATTTCTGAGCTTTTTCTCCATCAATTTTAATATCTGCTGGTTCAGTTAATGGGTTGAAGTACCCAATTTCTTCAATGAACTTTCCGTCTCTTGGTGAACGTGAATCTGCAACAACCACTCTATAAAAAGGCTTTTTGTTTGCTCCCATTCTCTTTAATCTAATCTTTACCATTTGTAATTTCCTCCTAAAAAATATTAATTATTGTAAACCTTTAAACATTCTTGGCAATTTAGCGTTTGGTTTAGAAAACTGTTTCATCATCTTTTTTGTTTCCTGATAACGCTTAACCAAATTATTTATTTTGCTAACAGGTTGTCCTGAACCTGCGGCAATTCTCTTCCTTCTACTCGCATTTAAGATTGACGGGTCTTGTCTCTCTTGTTTGGTCATTGAGTAGATAATGGCTTCCATCTGAACGAATTCTTTTTCGCCTCGTTCAATATCCACCTCGCTCATTTGTTTTGAGCTAAGTCCTGGAATCATTCCAACGATTTTAGATACACCACCCATTTTTTTGATTTGCCCCATTTGCTCAAGGAAATCTTCCAATGTAAATTGGTTTTTCTTAATTCGTTTTTCTAATCTTTCGGCCTGTTCCTCATCATATGCAGCTTCTGCAGTCTCAATTAGAGACATCACATCGCCCATACCTAGAATTCTACTAGCCATACGTTCAGGATGGAACGGTTCAAGCGCATCCATCTTTTCACCCATACCTATGAATTTAACAGGTTTCCCAGTTACTTTTTTTGCTGAAAGTGCAGCACCACCTCTTGAGTCACCATCCATCTTAGTCATGATTATTCCATCAATTCCAAGTCTATCATTGAATCCTTCGGCAGCATTTACAGCATCTTGTCCTGTAAGTGCATCAACTACCAGCAATATTTCGTGAGGCTTGATTGCAGACTTGATTGTAACAAGCTCTTCCATCAAAGCTTCATCTATTTGTAAACGTCCCGCAGTATCGACAATCAATACGTCGTAACCTTTTACTTCAGCTTCCTTCATTGCACTAAGTGCAATTTTTTCTGGTTCCTTGCAGTCTCTCATTGTAAAAACAGGAGTATCTACAGATTTACCAACAACTTCTAACTGATCTATCGCTGCTGGTCTATATATGTCGCATGCGCAAAGCATTGGCTTTTTGCCATTTTGTTTAAGCCATGATGCAAGCTTACCACAGGTTGTTGTCTTACCAGTACCTTGCAAACCTACCATTAATAGGACTGTAAATCCTCTCGGTGAGTATGTAAGTTTACTGTTTGAGCCACCCATTAATTCAGTTAACTCGCCATCAACTATTTTAATAACTTGCTGTGCAGGTGTTAAGCTTTCAAGAACATCTGCCCCTAAGGATTTCTCCTTAACAGTCTTCACAAAGTCCTTAACAACCTTGAAGTTTACGTCTGCTTCAAGCAAGGCTAATTTAACCTCTCTCATTGCAGTATCTATGTCTTTTTCTGTCAGTGAGCCCTTACCTTTAAGGCCTTTAAAGACGTCTTGTAATTTGTCTGATAATCCTTCAAATGCCATACTGGCTCCTTCCTATTGTTCACTAATATTGTCTATTATTTGCTTAATATCCTTAAGCCTCGTAATTAATTCCACATTGTCGTTTTCAGAAATAAGAATATTCAACTCCCTGTCTATCATATTTACAGCCTCTTTGTTTATTTCAAATTTCTTAACTAAACCAAGTTTACTCTCATATGTAGTTAATGCTTTCTCTGCATTCTTTAGAGCATCATGTACACCCTGTCTGCTAATTCCAAATTCATCTGCAATTTCAGATAATGACAAATTTTCTTCATGGTATAATTTCATTACATCCTTTTGTCTATCTGTAAGCAATTCACCATAAAAATCATATAACAGGCTAACTCTTGTAATTTCATCAAACATCATTAATATTTGCTTCCTCCAATTATATGTGTCAAGTACTCTCACTTGCCACCTCAACTAATTTATCATAAACCACTACATCTGTCAAGTTATTTTACTTGAAGGTTATTAATTAATTTCACTTTTATTTTGATTTCTAAAAAGTTTCTTTATGTATAAAAGGAAAATTGTTCCTGTTGTCACTGCTGCTATGATATCAGATATTGGCTCTGCAATTATAATCCCTTTTACACCTACAAACATTGGCAAAATAATAGCCAATGGAATCAGTAAAAATACCTTTCTAAGCAATGCTAAGAACAATGAAATTTTTGCCTGCCCCATACCCATAAACGCTGATTGACAAGCCATTTGAACGCCAAAAATAAATATTCCAGCCATAAAAATAGGTAGTAGCTTAGAAACCAAATCAATTAGTTCTCCGTTTGTAGTAAATATTCTAGCAAATATTTGAGGGAAAACCCATGTACATAATGTTGCAGCTGTAGTTATCAATACTGTAATTATCAATATTTTTTTGAATGCTTCCTTTACTCTATCAAAATTATTTGCACCATAATTATAACTTATGATTGGCTGAGTCCCCTGAGTTAGCCCCATTACTGGTATAACAACAAGCTGCATTACACTTTGCATAATAGTCATTGCCCCTACATACAAATCGCCGCCATACTTTTGCAGTCCAACATTAAATGTTATATTAACAATACTTTCTGTAATCTGCATAATAAACGGTGAAATACCAAGGGCCATTATTGCAGCTAATACCTTTGGATTCACCTTTAAGTTTTGCTTTTTGATCTTTATTTCACTTTTTTTTGAGATAAGAAATCTAACTATCCAAACAGAACTTACAAACTGAGATATTACAGTTGCAATTGCTGCACCTGTAACTCCCATGTCTAGCAAAAATATAAATATTGGGTCAAGAATAATATTAAGTGCCGCACCTATTAATACCGAAATCATAGCGGTTTTTGATTGTCCTTGGCAAATTATAAAGTTATTTAAACCAAGTGAAATCATAACAAATATCGTGCCGAGCCCATATATTGACAAATACTCATTTGCATAAGTATATGTAATGTCGCTAGCCCCAAATGCGTAGAGCAACGGTTTTTTGGCAATTATAATAACAACGGATAAAATTATTGATAATGTAACTATCATAGTTACTCCATTACCTAAAATTCTTTCGGCCTGTTCCTTATTTTTTCTCCCCAATTCAATTGCTGCTAAAGGAGCACCTCCCGCACCTACAAAAGCGCTAAAGGCTAATATTCCCATAGTTATTGGCAAACAAAGGCCAAGACCTGTTAATGCAAAAGGTCCAATATCAGCTATATGTCCAATATACATTCTATCTACAATATTGTAAAAAACATTTACCAGCTGTGCAGCCACTGCTGGTAATGCCATGGTTAAAATCAATTTATTTATAGGTTCAATTCCCAGTTTATTTTCTCTTTCCATTCTTTCTCTCTTTTGTCAATTCATACAAAAACGCTACTAAATATCATCAGTAGCGTTTCATTATAGTCAATAGTTTACTTTTTATTTCAGAATATCGCTTATATAATTAATCTCTAGTCCACCCTCATTCTGCCCAATATTAAGCAATTTATCGAGATCATTTACACCTGATTTAGTGAAACTCTTAGCAGAACCTAGAAGTTTGCTAATAAAGTCTTTTTTTGCAGGGGCAAATTGTTTTACCTCTACACCTAATAAGTTTTCATCTTCCATCATAAGTGCTAACGCTTCGTCTCTAGTTGCTATATCATCTATAAGCCCATTCTTTTTTGCTTGTTTAGCAGTATATACTCGTCCATCAGCAATTTTACGAACAGTCTTAATTGGCATATCTCTACCATCTGCAACAATAGATGTAAATTGATCATAACTTTCATCTACAACTGATTGGTAAATAGCTCTTTGCTCCTTAGTTAGCTTATCAACAGGAGATCCCATTGCCTTATTCTTTCCAGATGTTATAGTTTGGTGTTTGATTCCATGTTTTTCCAAAAATCCACTCACATCATAAACAGTTCCTATAGTTACACCTATTGAACCAGTTAAACAATTACGATTTGCAATTATTTTGTCTGCTCCTGCCGATATATAGTATCCTCCAGAAGCCGCAGTTGATCCAAAGTATGCATATACTGGTCTATTAGTGACTTCTTTGTACTTCATGATCTTTAGATAAAGTTCATCACTTTCATAAACTCCCCCACCTGGAGAATTTACAAATAGAAACAGTCCTTTGTTATGTGCATTGGCCATTAGTCCGTCTATTGAGTCAAGCATAAACTGATGATCATAATCACTATCTTCTATGGAATTTGATGATCCTGAAATGGCTCCTTGAACACTAAGTGATGCAATGAAATCCTCAGAAACATTTGCAACAGCATCGCTTCCTGAGTTGCCTCCATCCTCGTCAACTGCAAAGTCAAAAGAAATACCCGCAGTTATAATACCTAGAACAATTATCCCTGTGATTATACTGACAAATATTATAATCGGCTTCTTACTTTTTTTCTGAACATCCATTATTTCTTATCCCCAATTTCCTTAATAAGCTTTTCTTTAAACTCATCAAGTTTCATCTCGCCAATTTCGCCTTCAACGTTATGACGTAAAGTTAAAGATTCAGCTTCTGCTTCTCTTTCACCAATAATTCCGATATAAGTAACTCTTTCATTTCTAGCTTCTCTTAGCTTATATCCAATCTTTTCATTTCTAACATCAAGTTCAACTCTAATGCCAGCCGCTTCTAATACCTTAGCAACCTTTCTTGCATAAGGCTCAAAACTTTCAGCTACAGTTAGTAGTTTAACCTGAACTGGAGCTAACCATAGAGGGAATTTACCAGCATAATGTTCTGTCAAAATTCCAATAAATCTTTCAATTGAACCAAATATTACTCTATGAATCATTACTGGTCTATGTTTTTCACCATCAGATCCAACGTATGTTAAATCAAATCTTTCTGGCATCATGTAGTCTAGCTGAATAGTTCCACACTGCCAAGTTCTGCCAATAGAATCTTCTAAGTGGAAGTCTAATTTAGGACCATAAAAAGCACCATCACCTTCATTGATAATGTATTCTAAACCTTCTTCTTCCATGGCTTCTCTAAGAGCATCTGTAGCTTTATCCCATAATTCAACTGTACCAATAAATTTCTTTTCTGGTCTTGTTGATAATTCAATGTGATACTTAAATCCAAATATATCGCTATAAACATAATCGATTAATCTAATTACGCCTTTGATTTCTTCTTTGATTTGTTCAGGAAGCATGAATATATGAGCATCATCTTGAGTAAATGTTCTAACTCTCATTAATCCATGAAGTGCACCTGAAAGCTCATGTCTATGAACCTGTCCTAGTTCACCAACTCTCATTGGAAAATCTCTATATGAGTACATTTTTCTCTTGTACGCAAGCATTGATCCTGGGCAGTTCATAGGTTTAATTGCATAATCTTCACCATCAATTTTAGTAAAGTACATATTATCCTTGTAGTTATCCCAGTGTCCTGATGTATGCCATAAATCTTCATTTAGAATTAAAGGTGTTTTGATTTCTTCATAACCATTTAATTTATGAATTTCTCTCCAAAAACGTTCCAATTCGTTTCTAAGAACCATACCTTTAGGCATGAAGAATGGGAATCCTGGACCTTCTTCATAGATTGCAAACAAATCCATTTCCTTACCAATTTTACGGTGGTCTCTCTTCTTTGCTTCTTCAATTTTCTTTAAGTATTCATCTAATTCTTCCTGGCTTGGGAATGATGTACCATAAATTCTCTGAAGCATTTTTCTGTCAGAATCGCCTCTCCAATATGCACCCGCAACACTTGTTAACTTAACAGCCTTGATGTTGCTTGTTTTTTCCATATGAGGACCAGCACATAAATCAAAGAAATCTCCCTGTTTGTAAAATGATAGAATTTCATCTTCTGGAAGGTCTTCAATTAACTCCACCTTATAATCTTCTCCAAGATCTTTCATAGTTTTAATTGCTTCTTCCCTTGACATTTCGTATTTTTCAAGCGGAAGACCAGCTTTAATAATCTTTTTCATTTCTTTTTCGATTTTCTTTAAGTCATCGTCAGTAAATTTATGTTCTAAATCAAAGTCATAATAAAACCCGTTATCAATAGCAGGTCCAATTGCAAGCTTTGCTTCTGGCCATAGTGTCTTTACTGCCTGTGCTAAAATATGAGAAGTTGTATGTCTATACGCATTTCTCATTTCTTCGTTATTAAAATCAATTGTTTGTTTTGCCATTTTATATTTCCTCCATCGCAAGTTCTATAAGTCTATCTATTAACTCTCCATATTCAATTCCTGTTTCTTCCCAAAGTTTAGGATACATACTAATAATGGTAAATCCAGGAATGGTATTGATTTCATTAAAAATCAATTCTCCTTCTTCCGTATAAAAGAAATCAACTCTAGTGAATCCTCTACACGAAAAACGTTTATATATTGAAATCGCTGTTTCACGAATTCTATCTAATTCTTCAACTGGCAAATCATCAATGATTTTTGTTTTTGATTCAGCATTTTTATATTTTGCTTCATAATCATAAAACTCATTTGCCGCTATTATCTCACCAACAACTGAAGCTTGTGGTTTCCTGTTACCGAGAACCGCAACCTCAATTTCTCTACCAGAAACACCTCTCTCAATTAAAATTCTATGGTCAATTTCTGCTGCTATTTTAATTCCTTCAAAAAGTTCTCTGTCATTGTTGACTTTTGTAACTCCTACTGAAGATCCTGTATTTGCAGGCTTAACAAATAGTGGATACTTTCCGCCAAACCTTTTTTCAATTGCCTCAAGCTCTCCAAGTGGATTACTAGAAAAATTATATCTATCTGTATCATAGTAATCTGCCTGTTTAATTCCCGTATTTGCAATTACAAGCTTAGACATAATCTTGTCCATTCCTGTTGAGCTTGCCAAAACTTTAGGCCCAACATATGGAATCCCTGCAACTTCAAATACACCTTGCATCGCTCCATCTTCACCATATTTGCCATGCATAATTGGAAAAACACAATCGAATTTTATTAAAGTTCCATCATCAAGTTTGAATCCACTCGGTTCTCTTGAAAGAAGAAGATTACCAACCTTATTCATCTTATGATCTTGCCAAGTTCCATTTTGAATTTCGTCTGCCGAAGCCTCCGTCATTAGCCATGTTCCCTCTTTAGTAATCCCAACAGTAGTTATTTCATACTTATCCTTATCAATATTCTTTAAAATAGATGCCGCTGACATGCACGAAACTTCATGCTCCAAAGAAATACCACCGAATAATATTAATAAATTTAGTTTATCACTTTTCATTATCACTTCTATTACTTATTTGCCTTTTTATAAGCTGTAATAGCCTCCTCAATGTCTCCATCCAGTATTAACTTACCCTTTTTTAACACAATTCCACGCTTGCAAAATTCTCTAGCGGTTTTAGTTGAGTGAGTAACAAATAATAAAGTTATATCGTCTTTGTCCATTATTTCATTTACCTTTTTTAAACATTTTTTTCTAAAAGACGCATCTCCAACGCTTAAAGCTTCATCTACAATTAATATTTCTGGATTAATATTTACATTAATGCCAAATCCTAATCTAGCCTTCATTCCACTTGAATAAGATCTAACTGGTTGATCAATATAGTCCCCTAGTTCTGCAAAATCTATTATAGTTTGCTCAACTAATTTAATTTCTTTGTCCTTGAGCCCCATTAATTGTCCTTTTAGATAAATATTTTCTCTACCAGAAAGTTCTCTATCAAATCCAGATGTTAATTCTAGCAAAGCACTAACTCTACCGTTAATTATAACTTCACCCTTTGTAGGATATGTTACCTCAGTAATCATTTTTAAAACAGTCGATTTTCCTGCTCCGTTTTTTCCAAACAATGCAACTGCTTCTCCTTTTTTTACAGTAAAACTTAAATTCTGTACTGCCATTTTTTCTTTGTACTTTATATTCTTAAAGAATGCACTAAGCAATCTCATTTTGTCATTCTTATATAGTTTATATATTTTAGAAACATTTTTAAATTCTATAACTGTATTTCCCATGTAAATTTTCTCCTATAGCACATCTGGCATTTCTTTCTTTAGTTTTTTGTACATAACTATCGCAAATGCCCACATAATAACTAGTTCTGCAACAAATAAAAGCAAAACCTTTGGTTGCTCAAAAAACCACACGTGATGAACAAAACAGTTTCTATATCCTTCAACAATATATGTAACAGGGTTTAACTGCAATAATCTTTGCCCCCAAACACTGCTAATATTTGAAATTGGCCACATAATTCCAGATAGCCAAAACAATGCCAATGTAAAGGATTTAATCAAGTTTGAAAAGTCCTTGCTCATAGCACCAAGAACTGAGGAAAAAAGTCCCCATCCAGTGAACATCAAGAACATCATAAGCATATAAAATGGTATTTGAATGTAATAAATCGAAACACCATATCCCGCAATAATGTAAATTATTACTACAAGGCCTAACAAAAATAGATGAACAACTATACTTGACAAGCTAAAAAACGTCGGTATTGTAGACGTTGGAAACTTCATCTTTGTAATCAAAAACTTGTATTTCCTCATTATCATAGGTCCCATTGACCACATTTCCTGCATATAGAACCATGAAATAATTCCTGCAATTAACCATAAAAAGAATGGGAAACCTTCAATACCTGCACGATTCCTAAGTCCTACAGAGAAAGCAAACCAATAGATAAATATGGTTATAGTTGGTTTAATAACTGCCCATGCCCAGCCTAATGCCGCTCCACTATAAGTTTTTCTTAAATCCGACTTTGCCAATTTGAATATTTGGTGTCTCCACTCAATATGCTCTTTGACTATATTTATTAATTCCATTAATTTTCCTCTCCTGGTTCTGGATACCCCGTACCATCAAAGCCTGTAGCTTGTATAATCTCGTTGTTGATTAGCTGCACTTCTTCACTTGGTACATAATCTTTTTGCCCAAATAATCTTTTATGCAACTCTATTACATTTTTTTCTAACGTTATTGGCGGCGTGTACCAAACCCCGTTTATTACTTTTCCGTCAGAAACATATGGAAAACCTCCACTATTTTCAATTTTACATCTTGCAGCAGTAATCATAAGTCTTATGATTTCTTTTGATGTTAAATTAGTCGTTATTTCAGGCAAAATTTTATCAGCCATCGCATCAATTTCTTTAAAGCTCATAGTTTTCACCTTAGAAATACATGCTTCAAGAGTTCTTCTCATTCTTTCAGCTCTCTCTGTATCTCCATTTCCAACTTTTCTTATTCTGCAATAAGTTACAGCCTGTATTCCATTTAACTTTTGTTTACCTGCTTTTGTAATTGGTGTATCATCGCCATGAAGATTTTTATTTGTATCTCTAATATACTTATTCATTTCGTTTATTTCATAATCTTTAATTGGTAATACAAGACCTCCCATAGCATCTACCGTATCTGCAACTGTTTTCCAATTAACTCTAACAAAACCATCTACATTTAAGTCTGCATTTCTATTTAAAGCTCTCATAGTTCCAGCTGGTCCACCGTATGCGTGAGCATGATTAGTTTTATCTAATCTTTTTACTCCAACCTCGTCTACTGTCCAGTATGTATCTCTGTCTATTGATGTTAACTTGATTTTTTTGGATTTTTTGTCCACTGTTGCCATAATTATTGCATCAGTTCTACAAGTTTCATCGTCTTCTCCTTCACGAGTATCAATCCCAAGAATAGCAATATTCCTAAAATCTTTTAAATCATTGCTACTCCTTTTTGATATTTCCAAATCATCTTTGTTTACTTCTTTATGATTCATCTTTTCTAATTTACCATAAACGTAATTATAACCTTTTTTAGCTACTACACCACCAGTGATGATTAAGCATAACACTAATACAAGTGGAATTATACATCCAAGTCTTTTCTTTCTTTTCTTTTTTTGTTCTCTTTTAATGCGTCTTTCCTCTGTTGAAGATAGCGGTCCTTGTTTTGCCGTATACTCCTTCTTAAGATTCAAAGCAGCTTCTTTGTTCTCTGCTAATTCTCTAGTATCTTTACTTGGAAATGATGCTTTAACTCTAGTGTTTTTTTTCGCACTTTTTGCTCCCTTGTTGACACTTTTCTTTTCCTTCAACAATTCGTTTGTAACCTTTTTAAATTTACTTTTATGCTTATCTGCTCTCATATTAGTACCGTTATAACCCTATATTTTTCCAATAAATTCCTTAGTTCTTAAAGCAACATCATCAGCCTTAAAAACAGATGAACCTGCAACTACAATATTAACTCCCGCCAAAACAACTTCTTCAACATTGTCCAAATTAATTCCACCATCAATCTCTATTTCAAAATTAAGGTTATGTTTTTTTCTAATCTCATCAAGTTCTTTTACCTTCTTTAATGATGATGGTATGAACTTTTGCCCACCAAACCCTGGGTTCACTGACATAACCAAAACCATATCGACATCTTCTAGTATACATTCCAAAGAACTAACTGGTGTAGCTGGATTAATTGCAACACCTGCCTTAATACCAAAAGATTTAATATAGCTAACAGTCCTATGTAAATGTCTGCACGCTTCCTCATGAACTGTTATATACTCAGTATTTGGAGTGACAAAATCTTCTATGAATTGATCAGCATTTTCAATCATTAGATGTACGTCAAAAGGCATATTCGTTTTTCCTAACAAGCTTTTCATTACAGTCGCTCCATAGCTAATATTGGGGACAAAATGTCCATCCATTACATCTACATGTATTATATGTGCCCCTGCATCTTCAATTACTTTTACATCTTCACCAAGTCTGCTAAAATCCGCTGACAAAATTGACGGTGCTAATTTATTCATAACATTTCCTCTCACTATTTCTTTTGATTTATGATTTCTTCCATTTGGGATTTATATGATTCATATCTTGAATTATGAATATCTCCCTTATCCTTAGCATTTAAAACTGCACATCCAGGCTCTTTTAAATGCCTACAATTATCAAATCTACATTCTCCAATATAGTCATCCATTTCAGGATATAAAAACTGTAGTTCAGCTGCTTCAGCTTCCAAAACATCAAATGCTGTAAAGCCTGGTGTATCAAATATCATACCACCAAAGCTCATATCAAAAATTTCAACATGTCTTGTTGTGTGTTTACCTCTGTTTGTTTTTGCACTAATTTCGCCTGTTTCAAGGTTCATTCTTGGTTCAAGTTTATTAATTAATGTAGACTTTCCAACTCCAGAAGGCCCTGCAAAAGCCGTTTTCTTTTTGCTCAAGGCATTTCTCAATTGCTCTATTCCAATACTTTTTTCGCCACTTACAAAAATCATTTTATATATATTTCCATATATATCTTTTAAATTTTCAATTTCCTCTTTTGTTGCAATATCAATCTTGTTGATACATAGAATTATCTCAGCTTGGCTTTTTTCTGCCATAACTAAGAATTTATCAATAACCCTTGGATTTGGCTGTGGGCTTGTTGCCGATGTAACAACTACAAACATATCTATATTAGCAATAGGTGGCCTAATATATTGATTTTTGCGTGGTAAAATTTCATCTATAATGCCATCACCATCTTCAAGAATTTCAAAAATCACATTATCACCTACAAAAGGGGTTATGCCCTTTTTTTTGAATAACCCCCTAGCTTTACATTGATAAACTTTTCCATCATGGGTTTTAACGTAATAAAACCCAGCAATGCCCTTAATAATTAATCCTTCCATCAGCCAACATCTCCTGCTGAGAAGTTAACAGTTTTCTTCATTACAGTCTTGTCGTCAAATATTACAGTAATTGTACCGCTTCCGCTACCCTTGACTCTAATAGTTTCACCACCATCTGCCTTTTTCTTTTGTTCTCTTGTAATAATATTTCTAGTTCCATTACTATCAGAGACTGTAACTGTCATGTAGAATACTTCTTCTTCTGCACTTCCAAAATCAACATAAATGTCAACAGCTGATGATTGTCCTTGGCTTACTCTAATATTAACAGTGTCTCCTTCTTTAAGCTTTGTACCACTGTTGTATTGTTGCCACATAACTTCACCAGAGTTATAACTATCGCTAACTCCCTCTGATACTCTACCAACTTTTAATCCTGCATTTTCAAGCGCTGTCTTAGCAGCCTCTAAATCCATACCTAAAAGATTTGGAACTTCAGCTTCTTTTTTTCCTTTTCCATCACTAATTACGATATTAATAGTGTCTCCTGGTTTAGCCTCTTCTCCTGCTTTAGGGTCTTGTTCTAGCACAGTTCCAGCTTCCTCAGCACCCTCTTTTTCTTTTACATCTCCAAGCTTATATCCGTATTGCTCTATCATCTGTTTTGCCTCAGCCTCAGTTTTGCCAAGCAAGTTAGGAACTACACCTTTTTCTGAGCCTTTAGAAATTTCAACAGTTACAGTTTGACCTTTTCGAGCCATTTCCCCGGCTTCTGGATCTTGAGATGATACATCATCTTGTTTATAATCCTCTGAGTAAACATACTCGCCAACTTCTATTTTTAGCTTAACAGCCTCTAATGCCGATTCTGCCTCTTCAAATGTCATTCCTTTTACATCTGGAACTTTTATGTCTTTTTTACCTAGCCAACCCATTGAAAAAGCAAGACCTAAACCAATTGCAATAACTAGAATTCCTGCAACTACTGGAATTATTATCTTTAGTTTATTCTTTTTACCTTTTTTTGACTTATTACTTTTCTTCTTCTTAGGCTTAGCCTTTGACGGTTTGTAATCATCGTCATCGTCTTCATCATCATAGTCCCTAAGATTCTTTAGATAATCTTTTTCACTTTTTCTCATGTATTCATCATCAGCAGGTTTAAATACTGATGCTCCAACTACTCTTGTAACTAGCTCCAAATTGTCCAATGCTTCAATCATTTCATCAGCACTCTTAAATCTCTTTGTTGGATATTTTTCAGTTGCCTTTAATACAATTTTTTCAAGTCTTGGAGGTATTCCATGTACTAGCGCTGTTGGAGGTGTTATTTCCTCATTTATTTGCATTAATGCTATAGTAACTGGGTTGTCTCCATCAAAAGGTACTCTGCCTGTTAGCATTTCAAACAAAACAATACCTAGTGAATATATATCTGACTTTTCATCAACGTATCCACCTCTTGCTTGCTCTGGCGAAAAGTAATGTACTGATCCCATAACCCTATCATTAGTTTTATCTACTATAGTTGTATTTGTCACAGCCTTTGCAATACCAAAGTCTGTAATCTTAGCTATTCCATCTTCTGTAATAAGTATATTGTGAGGCTTTACATCTCTATGGACAATGCTATGTTTATGAGCTGCAGATAATCCCGCTGCAATTTGCTTAGTAATTTCTATAGCTTTTCTATAATCCATTGGAGCTTCTCTTTTGATCATCTCACTTAGAGTTTCGCCTGTTACTAACTCCATCACAATATAGTTAATATTTCCTTCTCTTCCAACATCAAAAATATTCACAATATTAGGATGAGAAAGACTAGCAGCCGCATGAGATTCTCTCCTAAAGCTTTCAATAAACTTCACATCATTTGTAAATTCTGGTTTGAGTATTTTTACTGCAACAAACCTCTTTAACAATCGACACTTTGCTTTGTACACAACAGCCATGCCGCCATCGCCGATTTTTTCTATCAGCTCATATCTTCCAGCAATAACATTGTTATTCATATTGGCATCCTCCCTTTGTTTTAATGCACACAGCGGTAATATTGTCTCGTCCCCCTGCTTCATTAGCATAAGCAATTAGTTTCTCTGCTAGTTTACTCATGTCACCCTCTTGTGATATTAATTTTTCAATTTCTCCTTCAGATAATTCTCCATAAAGCCCATCTGTGCAAAGCAAAACAACATCTCCATCTACTATTTTTGTTTGATAGTAGTCTGCATCTGCTTCCTTTGCCGCACCAAGCGCTTTTGTAATCATGTGTCCCTTTTCGTGATCTTTAGCTTCCTCATGAGTAATTGCCCCCATTTTTATTAACGAGTTCACATAGCTATGATCCTCTGTGATTTGAAACAACTCTCCTTGTCTATAAATATATGCTCTACTGTCACCAATATTTGCAATATAAAGTGTATCTCCCTTGATATAGCACATCACTAAGGTTGTTGCCATACCACGATTTTCCTTATTGTGTAGTGCAAAATCAATTATTTCTTTGTTTGCAATTTCAATATATCTTTTCAAACATATTGCTATTTCATTTTGATCTTCTATTCCAGTCAAAGAGTTTTCTCTAATACATTCAGCAATTTTGCTAACTGCCATATTGCTTGCACATTCTCCAGCATTGTTGCCACCAACTCCATCTGCAACCATATAAACATTTTCCTTAGGCATAACAAAGCAGGCATCCTCGTTGTTATTTCGCCTTTTACCTCTGTCGCTCTTAAAGCCTATTTGTATCATACTTTGCTCTCCACTCTAATTAAATAATACTATCCTTTTTAATCATTTTACATATATAAAATCCATCTGCCCCGTCAACATGCGGCAAAAGTTGCCTTGATTCAATTAAATCAAACCTACTATTGTTTCTCAAAAAATCTGCGACAACCTTTTGATTTTCGTAAGAGTTAATTGTACATGTGCTGTACATTAAAATCCCACCCGGTTTGACGTATTTAGCCGCTGTCTTTAGAATTGACAATTGCTTGACAGGTAATAGTCTTAATTCCTCTGTTAGTTTTTTGTATTTAATTTCTGGTTTTCTACGAATAACACCTAAACCAGAGCATGGTGCATCAACTAGTACCTTATCTGCTTGCTCAACCATACTTGAGTCTAGCTTTGCAGCATCCCATGTCCCCGTCTGAACATTAGTTAATCCTAGTCGCTTTGCTTCTTTATTTATTATTTCAACTTTACGTTTATATATATCTCTAGCTATTACTGTGCCCTTATTGTTCATAGCCTCTGCTATAGCTAAAGTTTTACCACCAGGTGCTGCGCACACATCCATAACAACATCCGTATCATTAGGTTCAAGCATATTTACCACAAGTTGAGAAGCTTCATCCTGTATGGAAAAAACACCCATTTTGTACATTCCTGTATCAAGTAGGTCTCCCCCCTTTACATGTAAAGCATTGCTACAAAGCTTACCTTGCTCTACTTCAAAGCCTCGTTCTTCAAGACCCTTAATTACATCACGTTTCATACCTTTTAACCAATTTAGACGTATTGTAACTCCTGGAGTCTTATTTCCTTCTTCAAGAAGTTTCTCTACAAACTCCACATCATATTCAGAAAGCCAAAGTTTAACAATCCATGGCTCATATGAATATTTAACTGATAAATATCGTATTTCGTCATCTTCCCTCTTTGGTAGATTGATACTAAATCTATTGCTAATATATGATCTTAGAACACCATTAACAAACTTTTCTCTGCCTCTTGCGAATTTCTTTGCTAACATTACGCTTTCATTTACCGCTGCATATTCTGGCACTGAATTCATTTTTGCAATTTGATAAATTCCCATTCTCAAAATAGTCAAATCTTGCTTCTTGACTTTGGAAACATCCTTTGGTATCAGTTGATTAATGATATAGTCTATTAAATATTTGTTCTCTAGTACCCCATACACAAGTTCCCTAACAAAGCCTTGCGATGTCGGCTTCATACATAGTATGTGATGATTTAGTGCTAAATTTGAATATTGTTTTTTTTGTTCTATATCCATCAAAGTGAAATATGCCGTCTTTCTATTAATGTCCACTAATGTCGCCTCCTATCCTAATTATTCTAAATATATTCATACTTGTTTACTGTCAAAACAGTTATAAATTCGCTTATTATATTTTACCCTAAAACTGATAATATTTCAATGTTATTACCACGTAAGAAGTCTTCAACCTTCATAGGTTTCTTGCCTGCTACTTGAACTTTCTTGGCAATCAGGCTTCCTTTACCTGTTGCAATCTCAATTCCATCTTTTGAGGCACTAAGAATTGTTCCTGGTACCTTCTCATTATTTGTATCAGCAACATCCGCTTCCCAAATCTTTAACATATTGCCATTATAGCTTGTATAACACACTGGCCAAGGGTTAAAACCTCGTATTGCTCTTTCAATTTCCACTGCAGATTTAGAAAAATCTAACATTGCATCTTTTTTGAAAATCATCTGTGCATATGTTGCTTGACTATCGTCTTGCTTAATTGGTATTAGCTGACCCATTTCAATTTTTTCCAGATTCTCTCTTAAAAGTTCTGCACCTATAACAGAAAGTTCATCATGTAACTCCCCGCCTGTTTTTTTGTTAATTTTAATTCTTGAAGTTGCAAGCATATCTCCAGTATCAAGACCTTCTTCCATAAGCATTAATGTTACGCCAGTCTCTTCATCACCTTCAATAATTGCTCTTTGTATAGGTGCTGCACCTCTATGTCTTGGCAATATTGATGCATGTATGTTTATACACCCTTTTGGAGGTAATTCCAGTATTTCTTTTGGAAGAATTTTGCCATAAGCAGCTACAACTATTAAGTCTGGTTTATAAGCTTTTATAGTTTCAAAAAATTCTTCATTTCCCCTAATCTTTTGAGGTGCCAAAACTTCAATCCCATATTCTAAGGCTTTAGCCTTAACTGGTGTTGGTTTTACCTTTTTGCCTCTGTCCTTAGCTGCATCTGGTTGGCTAACTACATATCCTACTTCATGCCCCTCTTCAACTAGAACCTCCAAGGCCTTTACTGCAAAATCCGGGGTTCCCATGTATATTACCTTCATTTTAGCTTACTCCTCTTCATCTTCCTCTATATTTCTAATATTAGTCGCCTTGTCAACGAATAAAACTCCATTTAAGTGGTCAATTTCATGTGATGCTACTACTGCCGGAAATCCTATAAATTCCTCTATAATTTCATCGCCATTACGTTCCATGTATCTAACAACTAATCTCTCCGGTCTCTCAACATCGCCAATTACTCCTGGCACGCTTAAACAACCTTCGCTACCAAGTTGAGTTCCTGTAGCTTCTAATATTTCAGGATTTATCATTTCTATTAACATATCTTCTTCTGGCTCTATTATGCAAATTCGTCTAGCAACACCAACTTGCGGCGCTGCAATTCCAACACCGTTTTCAAATCTCATAGTTTCTGTCATATCATCTAGCAACGTTTCAATTCTATCCGTAATCTCTGTTACTTCTCTGCATTTTTTACCTAATACTTCATCACCTTTAACAACAACATTTCTAAGCGCCATCTTTAATTCCTCCAAATACTGTATGGGTCAATGTCTACGACCACACTAACATTATCTTTATTACTCTTTACTTCTTCTTTTATTAACAAAACAATTCCTAAAATCTTATTTTTTTCATGTGTAGCACATTTTATTAGAATATTCTTTTTGTATTTTTCTTTTTTGTTATCACTAACAATATTAGTATTGCTTATTATCCTTTTGGGCTCTAACTCTGTACTTATAAATCTAGTTAGTTTCTCTCCAACTGCAATTAATTTGTCTTTTTTAGCACTTGCAATCTGAATTACTATTAAGTTCCCAAATGGTGGATAATCCATTAGTTCTCTATATCTAATTTCTTGCTCATAAAAAAACGTATAATCCTGGTTCGCCCCTGCAACGATAGCGTAATTATCCTTTGAGTATGTTTGAACAATTACTTTGCCCTGTTCGTCCCCTCTGCCAGCACGACCTGCCGCTTGTGTTATAAGCTGAAATGCTCGTTCACTCGATCTATAATCTGGAATATTGAGAGCTAAATCAGCTGCAATTATTCCTACTAAACCTACATTTTTAAAATCAAGACCTTTTGCAACAAGCTGGGTGCCTATTAGAATGTCTATCCTTTTTTTACCGAAATCATTTAAAATCTTATTGATTTCACCACGTTTTTGTGTAGTGTCAAAATCAAGTCTACCTATGTTATATTCCGAAAAATATTTTAAAACTTCAAGTTCTAGTTTTTCTGTACCAACACCAAAATATTTAATATATTTGCTGCCGCATTTAGGGCATGAGTTTGGTATTTTTTCAGATTTACCACAATAGTGGCACATAAGTTTTTGCGAATTCTGATGATAAGTAAGAGAAATATTACAGTCTTCACAAACAAGTACATGTCCACAATCCCTACAAGACACAAATGTAGAATGTCCTCTTCTATTTAGAAACAAAATAACTTGCTGTTTCTTTTGCAATGTGAAAGCTATATCGTCGTATAGTTTTTTGCTAAGAACACTTCTATTTCCACTTCTCAATTCTTCGCCCATATCAACAATGCTAACCTTTGGTGGCAAAACATTATTATACCTATGAGATAGTTCAAGTTTCTTGTAAATTCCCATATTACTTCTATGAAAACTTACAACTGAAGGCGTAGCACTTCCCATTATCACTACACCATTATAAACTTTACTCCTTTTGATTGCTATTTCAATAGTGTCATATTTAGGTGACATATCCGACTTATACGTCGCTTCATGCTCCTCATCAAGAACGATTACACCAATATTTTGGAGTGGGGCAAATATGGCTGATCTCGCTCCTATTACTATACGAACTTGACCATTTCTAATTCTCACCCACTCGTCATAACGCTCACCCATTGTAAGCTTGCTATGCAAAACAGCAATTTGATCCTTTCCAAACCTATCTATGAATCTATCTATAATCTGCTTTGTAAGTGTTATTTCCGGAACTAGCATAATTGCATTTTTGCCATGATTTATAGCTTCTTCAATAGCTTTCATGTAAACTTCCGTCTTTCCACTTCCTGTAACTCCATGAAGCAAAAAAAGTTCATGATTATTAGTACAAATTCGCTCATTAATCTGACTAAGTGCATATTCCTGTTCCTTCGTCAACTCATTGATATTCTGTTTTTCCCCTGTAAGCTCTTTTAGGGGCTTCCCCTCAACTCTACGTTTCGCTTTTTTGCCTGCTGGGGTAAATAAATTTATTGCATCTATATATCTACACAAGTATCTATTCTTCATAAAAACACATGTGTCAATAATTTCTTCAAAGAGACATATATCTTCATCTATTTCCGCTACATATTTTAATTCCTTGAATTCTTTTTTTGGTTCATCAATTATTTCAAAAACATATGCAGCCTTAATTTTGTTTCCACGATTGAATGGTACGTAAACCTTTTGTCCTATTTTTATATCATCAAAGTTACAGCCATAAGTATAATAATTATCAGTGCTATCACTTTTATTATCTATTACTAGATTTACATACTTCATAATTCTCCATCCTAAAGCAAGAAAATATCGTTTTCCTCACAATCTTTAATCATATCCTCTGGCCATACTGAAACTTGTACTTCCCCAATATGCGCTTTTCTCAAAAAGAACATACATAATCTGCTCTGTCCAATTCCACCACCAATTGTGTATGGTAATTCTTTATTTAAAATAGCTTGATGGAATGGTAGCTCACTTCTATCCATAGCTCCTGCAAGTTTTAATTGTCTAGCCATAGCTTCCTCATCTACTCTAATGCCCATAGATGAAATTTCAAATGCCTGATTTAGAGTATCATTCCAAAGAATAATATCTCCATTAAGTTCCCAATCATCATAATCAGGAGCTCTTCCATCATGTTTTTCTCCTGAAATAAGAATTTTTCCTATTTTTGAAATAAATACTGCTCTCTTTTCCTTTGTTATTGCATCTTCTCTCGCTTTTGGATCCAAGTCAGGATACATATTTTCTAGTTCCTGAGAAGTAATGAAGAAAATTTCATTTGGAAGTTCAGTTTTTAATTCAGGATAATGCCTATTTACATAATCCCCCAAATTCTTAATTGCTGTATAAAGTTTATTCACAACCTCTTCTAGATATTCCTCTGTCCTGTCAGACTGTCTTATAACCTTTTCCCAATCCCACTGGTCAACATAAATTGAATGAATATTGTCAAGTTCTTCATCTCTACGTATAGCATTCATATCTGTATAAAGTCCATGTCCTGGTTGAATTCTGTATTTGCCAAGAGCCATTCTCTTCCACTTCGCCAAAGACTGTACAATCTCAACGTTTTGTTCTCCCATATCCTTAATGCTAAATCCTACAGTTCTCTCAACACCACTTAGGTTGTCATTAAGCCCACTTTCAGGTGTAACAAAAAGTGGCGCTGAAACTCTCCTAAGATTTAGCCCATAAGCTAACTCTTGTTGAAAAAAGTCTTTAATTTTTTTAATTGCTCTTTGACTTTCCATATAGTCAATTACTGGTGTATATCCCTCTGGTATTATTAATTTTGACATCTTTTACCTCCGTCTATTTCTCCCAAACAGAAAATTCACATCCGCAAAAATTCTGCCTGTACAAATTATATTTTTTTGAAAGCTCTATGCTTCGTTGAAATCCAGCCTTCTTTTTGAAATTTTCATTCAAAAAATTAACCCCATATTCCATTGATACTTTATTACCAATTTCACCTATAATTTCAAAGCTTTTGTGTGGGCTTATGGTTAAAGTAGTAGCAAATGAATCATAATTATTCATGCTAGCCATAATTGCCGTTTGCTCTAATCTTAGCAAATAGCACTTCTTGCACCTGCCCCCGCCCTCAGGCTCGTTTTCAAGCCCCTCGATGATTTTGTAAAAAGCTCTAGTATCATAAGTCCCTTCGAGAAATGATACTTTATTTTCGTGTTTATGTTCCTTATTATACTCATCAATTACAAGCAATTGAGAGTCTCTCCTTTTGATATATTCCTTTGCATCTGTTATGTTTGGATTATAAAAATAAACAGTAATGTTATAGTCTTCCGCAAGTCTTTCAATTACAGCCGTACTGCAAGGGCCACAACAACTGTGAAGCAAAAGGCTAGGTTTTTCCCTTGTAATTGACACAGAATTTAATACCATATCATGATTTTGTTTAATATTAATTTTATAATCTAATTCAGACATTTCAAACTCCTAAAAATCAAAAATAAGTATACATTTACAACACAATATTATATCATATATACATGGAAATAACTATATTTAAGTTATCTCTGTATCGAAAAAAT